>JBJEYY010000129.1:0-11488 GCA_051887095.1 Faecousia sp.
ATTCAACCGGGGGATTGCCACACCAGCGTGCGCGCTGGTTCGCAATGACAGAAAATTTGAAACGCATAGTGTAAACAACACTTTTCCGCACCGCAAGGCATTGTGTCCGCTTGACAGCTATGGTATGCTAAAAGGTAGAAATCCACGTACCAAGGACGGTATTCCCATGAAAAAAACCGCAATCATAGCATGCTTGGCCCTGCTGTTGGCCGCTCTGCCGGGGTGTGCTTCCGAGCCCCCCGCCCAAATCGCCGCCACCACCCTGCCGGTGTATGAATTCACCCGGGAGCTGTGCCGGGGAACCCCTCTCACGGTGACGAGGCTGGTCACCGAGCAGGTGTCGTGCCTGCACGACTACTCCCTGAACGTCCGCCAGGTCAAGGCCGCCGAGGCCGCGGAAATCCTGGTGATTTCCGGAGCAGGGCTGGAGGATTTCATGGAGGATCTGCTCTCAGGGAAGCCCCTCATCGATGCCTCCCAGGGAATTGACCTTTTGTGCGGCGAGGAACACGAGGCCGAACACGGGCACGAACACGGCCACAGCCACGAATCCGACCCCCACATCTGGCTCTCCCCCATTCTGGCAGAGCAGATGGCCCGAAACATATGCGCGGGTCTCGCCGCCCGGTACCCCGATTACAGCGGCCTTTTCGAAGAAAACCTCACCGCGCTGTGCAGCCGGCTGGAGGCGCTTCAGCAATATGGCGAGGAGGCGCTGAAGAACCTCTCCTGCCGGGAGCTGATTACCTTCCACGACGGCTTTTCCTACTTTGCCAATGCCTTTGGCCTGACCATTCTGGAAGCCGTGGAGGAGGAATCCGGCAGCGAGGCCTCCGCGGGGGAGCTGATTCACCTGATCGAGCTTACCCGGGAGCATCACCTTCCCGCCATTTTCACAGAGCGCAGCGGCAGCGCCTCCGCCGCCTCGGTCATCTCCCGGGAAACCGGCGCGGGCATTTTTGAACTGGACATGGCCATGGCCGGGGACAGCTATTTTGAGGCCATGTACCGCAATCTCGACACCATCAAGGAGGCACTCCGATGAATCTGGATATCCACGGCGGCTCCTGCGGCCACTCCTGCTGCCTGCGGGTGGAGAACCTCAGCGTCACCATCGGCGGTGAGAAGATTCTCCGGGACATGAATCTTCACGTCCACTGCGGGGAGCTGGTGGCCCTCATCGGCCCCAACGGGGCGGGCAAGTCCACCTTCCTGAAAGCGGTGCTGGGCCAGCGGGAGTATGAGGGCGTTATCGCCTTCTCCCAGTCCGGCCAGCGCAGCCAGAAGCCCCGGATCGGCTACGTACCCCAGAGCCCCAGCTTCGACCCCAGCGACCCGGTCAGCGTGGAGGATCTGTTTGCCTGCTGCATGAGCAGGCGTCCGGCCTTCCTGGGGCTGTCCAAGGCCATGCATCAGACGGTTTCCGAGTGCCTGGACCGGGTCCACGGCACGGAGCTGATGCACAAGCGGGTGGGCACCCTCTCCGGCGGAGAGCTGCAGCGGGTGCTGCTGGCCCTGGCTCTGGAGCCCCTGCCCAACATTCTGATTCTGGACGAGCCGCTGTCCGGCGTGGATGTGGAGGGTATGGAAACCCTGATGGACATGCTGGACGAGATCCGCAAAACCTACGACCTGTCCATTCTCATGACCACCCACGATTTTTCCATGCTGGAGCGCTACGCCGACCAGGCGGTGCTCATTGACCGCACGGTGCTTGCCGCCGGCACCCCCCAGGAGGTATTGGGGAGCCGCGCTTTCCGCCAAACCTTCCACATGAAAGGAGGCAGCCTATGAGCCTCTGGTATACGCTCTGCGAAGCCATTCCGCTGGAAATGCTTCGCTGGGATTTCATGAAGAACGCCCTGCTGGCGCTGCTGCTGATGGCGCCGCTCTTTGGGCTGCTCTCCACCATGATCGTCACGGGGCGCATGAGCTTCTTCTCCGATGCTCTGGGCCATTCCGCCTTTACGGGGATTGCCCTGGGGTGCATTTTCGGCATGGCCATGCCCATTTACGCGGCGATTGGCTTCAGCGTATTGTTCGCCCTGCTGTTCTCCTTCGTCCGCAGCCGCTCCAACCAGGCGGCGGACACCCTCATCGGCGTGTTTTCCAGCAGCGCCGTGGCCCTGGGCATCTTCGTGGCCACTCTGGGGGGCGGCAGCTTTACCAAGTACAATAAATATCTCATCGGTGACATCCTCTCCGTCACCCCCGCCGAAATCGGGCTGCTGGCCCTGGTGCTCTTCATCGTGCTTGTCTTCTGGGTGCTCTCGGTGAACCGGCTGACCCTCACCGCCATCCACCCCCAGCTGGCCTCCTCCCGGGGGATCCCCGTGGGATTGTCCCAGACCCTCTTCACCGTGGCCATCGCCGTGGTGGTGACGCTGACCATTTCCAGCGTGGGATTGCTGATTCTTAACTCCCTGCTGGTGCTGCCGGGGGCCGCCGCACGGAACGTGGCAAAGAACCTCCGGCAATACCACGGCTTTTCCGTACTCTTCGCGCTGATCGCGGGGCTGGGGGGACTGACGGTGTCCTATTATTCCGGCTGCTCCGCCGGAGCCGCCATCAGCTTGCTGCTCACGCTTCTGTTCGCCGTGACCTTCCCTCTGAGAAAGCGCAGGGCCTGATATGGACAATGTGAATATCCAGGTCATCGCCCGGATGCGCAGCGATTTCGCCACCAAATTCGGCATCCCCAGGCAGAGCGGATTGGTTCCGGAGCTTAGGTCCACCATCGTATTCGAGCCGGAATTCCGCAATCCCGACGCCCTGCGGGGCATTGAGGAATTCTCCCACCTGTGGCTCATCTGGCAGTTTTCCGAGGCAGTCCGCCAGGGCTGGTCCCCCACGGTGCGTCCGCCCCGGCTGGGAGGCAACACCCGGATGGGGGTCTTCGCCACCCGCTCCCCCTTCCGGCCCAATAACCTGGGGCTATCCAGTGTAAGGCTTCTGGGGGTGGAGCAAACCAGGGATTTTGGTATGGTGCTCCATGTGGGGGGCGCGGACCTGATGGACGGCACCCCGATTTTTGACATCAAGCCCTACATTCCCTACGGCGACTGCCATCCCGATGCCACCGGGGGCTTTACCGACCGGGCGGGAGACTTCCTGCTGGGCGTAGATTTTCCCCGGGAGCTGCTGGAAAAGCTGCCCCCCGACAAGCGGGAGGCAGCCCTGGCGGTATTGTCCCACGACCCCCGGCCCAGCTACCAACGCAATGAGGATCGGGTTTACGGTCTGATTTTTGCAGGATTCGACATCCGCTTCACCGTCCGGGAGGATACCCTCACCGTTGTGGAGGTCACGCCTCGTAAATCTGGCGATTGCCGCTGACGGCCTCCCCCAGATAGTCGTTCACCCATTGCAGGGCCCCTGCTTTATCCCGGTTGAGCATCCGCCGGTGAAGCTCCTGCATATTCATCCGCAGCTCCGCCACCCCGTATTTTCGGCAGAACCGGATCCACAGGGCCGTGCAGGGCACCTGGAAGGAGGAGTAGATCAGGGGCAGAATGGTGTTTCCCCCTGCCAGGGTCATGCCGTGATGGAACCGGAAGGCGATCTCCGCCGCCCGGGCCGGGGTGGGCGGGGGCAGCGTCCCCAGCTCTTCCACGTACGTGCCCAGCTTTTCCAGTTCCTCGTCGGAGGCAAAGTCAATGGCTCGCCCCACGGCCATCTGCTCCAGGCCCCAGCGGACCTCCAGAATGGAGCGGATCTCCTCTTTTCCCAGCACCCCGCCGTTATACTGCATAATGGCCATGAGGGTGTCCAGATTCCCGTTGCGGCGGTAGTCCGCCACATAGGTTCCCTGCCGGGGCCGCACCTCCAGAAACCCGCGTCTGGCCAGCTCCGTAATACCGGCGTTCACCACCGCCCGGCTGACATGCATCTTCTCTCCAAGCTCCCGCTCCGGCGGGAGCTTTGTGCCCATTGGCAGGTCCCCGGACAGGATTCTGTCCTGCAGCTGGTTGATAAACATCTCCTTCAGACTGGGGGCATACAGTGGATGAAACTCCATGGCAATTCCTCCTTCTATCTCGTGGTCATACCACGTACCACAGTTTGATTTTACCATATATAATTACCAAAATCAAGGAAGAATTCCCTAATAAAAGGTAGAAAAACCCCACTATTATTGACAAATAATAGCGGGGTGTTTACACTATAGACATAAAAATGATTCTGGTTCAGCCAGAGAAGGAGCGGATGCCCATGGATCGTGTAAGGGTTCTCGAGATCAAGCAAAGCGTATTTGCCAACAACGACGCCCAGGCCCAGGCTCTTCGGCAGGAGCTGAAGCAGCGGGGGGTGTATCTGATCAATCTCATGTCCTCCCCCGGCTCGGGGAAAACCACCACATTGACCCGCCTCCTGGAGGCGCTGGGGGGCAAGCTCCGCATCGGCGTGATGGAGGCGGACATCGACTCCGACGTGGATGCCCGGACCATGGCCGCCGCCGGAGCCAAAACCATCCAGCTCCACACGGGCGGCATGTGCCACCTGGACGCCTCCATGACCCGCCAGGGATTGGAGGGACTGGGAACGGAGGATCTGGACCTGGTGGTGCTGGAGAACGTGGGCAATCTGGTGTGCCCGGCGGAGTTCGACACCGGGGCAGCCAAGAACATCATGATTCTCTCCGTGCCGGAGGGCCACGACAAGCCCCTGAAATACCCCCTGATGTTCCAGGTCTGCGACGCGGTGATTGTCAATAAGATCGATGTGATGCCCTGGTTTGACTTTGATCTGGAAAAGTGCAGGGAGTATGTCCATATGCGCAATCCCAAGGCGAAAATTTTCCCCATCAGCGCCAAAACCGGTGAGGGTATCGACTCCCTGGCCCAGTGGCTCCTGTCCGAAATCTCCGCCTGGCGACAGTAAGCAACATTACAAGAACGATAAATTGTTGTTTACGGAACCGCCTCTGTAGGGCGGGGTCATGACCCCGCCGCCCACCTAATGGGATTGAGCACGAAAAACATCCCGGGAAACGGCAGTTCTCAGTCATCCGGGCGCCGCGGCGGGGTCATAACCCCGCCCTACAGATGGCGTGTATAAAAACTGTAAACAACAATTTATCTGACCGTTACCTTCTATTTTGATTCGTCCCGAAGGGACACCCTAACTGTCAACTGTCCACTATCCACTGTCAACTGATTCAAGAAAGGAGAAATATTATGGCAGATCATTTAGCGGACTTTGTTCCGGATTTTGTGGAGAAGGAGGAGCCCCGGGAGGTGATCCTCAAGCTGGGGCACATGGTTACCAACCGGATTCCCTACCGTCTGGGCCTGAAGAAGCTGACGAAATACGACCCGGAATACTGGGGTCTTTCTCTGCTCCTCACCGATGAAATGGCGGAAATCGCCCTGAAAATGGGGGTCCGCAAGCCCAAGACCCTAGCAGACATGGTAAAGATCACCGGCATGGAGGCCGGGAAGCTGGAGCCTCTGCTGGAAGAAATGTCCTACCGCGGCATTCTGGAATACAACTGGGAGAACCCCACCCACACCAAGCAGTATGTGCTGCCCATGTTCGTCCCCGGCAGCGCGGAATTCACCAACATGAACGCGGCCATTCTTGCGGAGCATCCGGAAATGGGCCGGTTCTTCGAGCGCATGAGCCGCCTGCCCCTGGAGGGCGTCACCCCCATGGTGCCCCCCGGAGGCGCGGGCATCGGTATGCACGTGATCCCGGTGGAGAAGGCCATCGAGGCGGAAAACGAATCCATCGACTTGGAGCACATCTCTCACTGGCTGGACAAGTACGACGGCAAATACGCCGCCTCCCCCTGCTCCTGCCGCCGTTCCCGCATGACCTTTGACGAGGGCTGCGCCGACGATCCCGAGGGCTGGTGCGTGGCCGTGGGCGACATGGCGGACTATGTGGTGGAAACCGGCAAGGGCGGCCGCTACATCACCCGGGAGGAGGCTCTGGATATCTTCCGTCAGGCGGAGGAGAACGGCTTTGTCCACCAGATCACCAACATTGACGGCAAGAACAAAATCTTCGCCATCTGCAACTGCAATGTCAACGTCTGCTACGCCCTGCGGACCTCCCAGCTGTTCAACACCCCCAACCTGTCCCGCAGCGCCTATGTGGCCCGGGTGGAGACGGCGGACTGCGTGGCCTGCGGCAAATGCGTGGAAAATTGCCCCGCCGGCGCCGTGAAGCTGGGCCGGAAGCTGTGCACCAAGGACGGAAGCCCAATCCAGTATCCCAAACACCCCCTGCCCTCCGAGCAGAAATGGGGCCCCCATATGTGGGACGAGGACTACCGGGACAACAACCGGATCAACTGCTACGACGTGGGCACCTCCCCCTGCAAGACCGCCTGCCCGGCACACATCGCTGTCCAGGGCTACCTGAAAATGGCCGCCCAGGGCCGGTATCAGGAGGCCCTGGCCCTCATCAAGCAGGATAACCCCCTGCCCGCCATCTGCGGCCGGATCTGCAACCGCCGCTGTGAGGACGCCTGCACCCGGGGCAGCATCGACCGGGCCATCGCCATTGACGAGGTGAAGAAATTCATCGCCCAGCAGGACCTGAACGCCGAAACCCGCTACATTCCCAAGAAGGTGGTTCCCACCCTGGACGGCAGCTTCCTGGAGAAGATCGCCGTCATCGGCGCGGGCCCCGCAGGCCTCAGCTGCGCGTTCTACCTGGCACAGAAGGGCTACAGCCCCACCGTCTTCGAGAAGAACCCCCAGCCCGGCGGCATGCTGCGCTACGGCATCCCCTCCTTTAAGCTGGAAAAGGATATCATTGATGCGGAAATCGATGTCATCAAGGCCATGGGCGTGGAAATCCGCTGCGGCGTGGAGGTCGGCAAGGATGTGACCATTCCCGAACTGCGAGCGCAGGGCTACAAGGCCTTCTACATCGCCATCGGCTGCCAGGGCGGCCGGAAGGCCGGGGTCCCCGGGGAGGATGCCGAGGGCGTTATGACCGCCGTGGACTTCCTTCGCACCGTGGGCCTGGACGAAAGCTACCCGGTCTCCGGCAAGGCCGTGGTGGTGGGCGGCGGCAATGTGGCCGTGGACGTGGCCCGGTCTGCCGTCCGCTGCGGGGCGGAAAGCGTATCCATGTTCTGCCTGGAGCCCCGGGACAAGATGCCCGCCTCCGAGGAAGAGCTGGCCGAGGCCGCGGAGGACGGCGTGACCCTGGACTGCGGCTGGGGGCCCAAGGAAATCCTCACCGAAAACGGCAAGGTTACGGGGATTGTGTTCAAGCGCTGCGTGTCCGTGTGGGACGAGAATGGCCGCTTCAGCCCCAGCTACGACGAAAACGACTGCAAAACCGTCCCCTGCGACCGGGTGTTCCTGTCCATCGGGCAGAGCATCCAGTGGGGAAATTTGCTGGACGGCTCCAGGGTGGAGCTGGGCCGTGGCAACGGCGCGGTGGCCGACAAGCTGACCTACCAGACCGCCGAGCCCGATATCTTCGTGGGCGGCGACGTGTACACCGGCCCCAAGTTCGCCATTGATGCCATCGCGGCAGGCCGGGAGGGCGCTATCTCCATCCACCGGTTCGTCCGTCCCCACTCCAGCCTGACCATCGGCCGCAACCGCCGGGAGTTCGTCGCCCTGGACAAGGAAAACATCAAGGTAGAGCACTACGACAACGCCTCCCGGCAGGTTCCCGGGGTGGATGCCTCCCTGGCCGGCAAGCGCTCCTTCCGGGACGCCCGGCTCCCCTTCACCGAGGAGCAGGTGAAGATCGAAACCGCCCGGTGCCTGGGCTGCGGTGCTTCCGTGGTAGACCCCAACAAGTGCATCGGCTGCGGCGTGTGTACCACCAAGTGTGAATTCGGCGCCATCAAGCTCCACCGGGAGCATCCGGAGTGCAGCACCATGGTCGCCAGCGAGGAGAAGCTGAAGTACATCCTCCTGAACGGGGCAAAGCAGGCCATTAAGATCAAATTCTCCGGGAAGAAGGGCAAATAAATGCACGAGCTGGGCATCGTCTACCACATCATCGACACCCTGGAGCAGGTAGCAAAGGAAAACGAACTCACCCATATCGACTCCGTCACCATGGAAGTAGGCGAGGTTTCGGCAGTGATCCCCGATTATCTCACGGACTGCTGGGCCTGGGCTGCCGAAAAAAACGAGCTGCTATGCGGCTGCCGGATGGATGTGGAAACCCTCCCCGCCGTGACCCACTGCGACGGCTGCGGGGAGGACTACCCCACCGTGGCCCATGGCCGGATCTGCCCCCACTGCGGCAGCGAGCACACCTGGCTTGTAAAAGGGAACGAAATCAATATCAAAGAAATCAGCGTATCGGAATAACGTTTCCATCGACAAATTGTTGTTTGTTGAATATATGCTGTCATTGCGAGCCAGTGCGCACACTGGCGTGGCAATCCCCCGGTTAGAGGGGAAATGTATCGACAATCGCCCTACAGAGTGGGGAAATGTTGCGATTTTTGTTGCTAATCGTTACTTAGTTCCATCCACCCGGGGGATTGCCACACCAGTCTGCGGACTGGTTCGCAATGACAGGAAATATGAAACGTGTAGTGTAAACAACAATTCATCGCATCAACACGGACATCATATTACGGAAATATCAGTGAAAGAGGAGGAGCAAATCATGTTATTTCAGATCTACGGCGACCGGGCCGGTTTCCAGCTTCTGGGCTGGCTGCTGGTGTTTTTGGGGCTGATTCTCACCAATGAGATCGCCCGGCGCTCCAAAAAAGGAGGCATTTTCTTCTTCCTTGTGCTGCCCGGAGCCCTGACTGTCTACTTTATCGCCATCTATGTGGCCGCGGCCATGGGGGCAGAGTGGGCGCTGAACAACCCCACCTATGTCTACATGAACAGCTGGTTCCACTACGCCAAGCTCTACGCAGCCACAGCGGGCTGCATCGGCTTTATGATGCTCAAGTACAAGTGGAGCATCGGCAAAACCGAATGGTTCAAGGTGTTCCCCTTCGCCATCGTGGCCATCAACATTCTCATTGCCGTGGCCAGCGATTTTGAGTCCGCTATCAAGGGCGCGGCGGCGATGAAGGAATTCGGCGACCGCTGGTGGCTCTCCAGCGAAAACGTGTGGCTCTACGGCGGCTGGTGGAACTGGCTCAACGGCATCGCGGGCATCATCAATATCTTCTGCATGACCGGCTGGTGGGGCATCTACTCCTCCAAAAAGCGGGACGATATGCTCTGGCCCGATATGATCTGGCTGTACATCCTGGCCTATGACGTGTGGAATTTCCAGTACACCTACCTGAATCTTCCCACCCACGCCTGGTACTGCGGTCTGGCATTGCTGCTGGCCCCCACCGTGGCGGCGGCGCTATGGAACAAGGGCGGCTGGATTCAGAACCGGGCCAACACCCTGGCCACCTGGTGTATGTTCGCCCAGGTATTCCCCCTGTTCCAGGATAAGAGCGTCTTTACCACCATCCCCGTGCTGTACGCCGACGGCTTCATGGACGCGGCGGTGCGGCCCACCCTGGTCAACCCCGTGCCCCAGGGCGTGCTCTCCATCGCCTCCCTGGCCGTCAACGTCTTGGTGCTGGCAATCATCATCAAGCGCTCCATCCAGCAAAAGAAGAACCCCTACAAAAACGAAATCTTCACAGATACCAAGGACTTCCAGCTGGCCATAGCCAGAGCGGAGCAATAGTTTCCCAAGGCCCGGCAACAACCGCTGCCGGGCCTCTTGATTATTTCACTTTGAAATGGTAAATTGTTGTTTGCAATACACTTTTCAAATTTCCTGTCATTGCGAACCAGTCCTCAGACTGGTGTGGCAATCCCCCGGTTGAATGGAACCAGGTAACGATTACCACCAAAAATCGAACGGTTCCCCACTCTGTAGGGCAATTATCGATACATTTCCCCTCTAACCAGGGGATTGCCACGCCACTTAAGCGCACTGGCTCGCAATGACAGCGTTATTCAGCAAACAACAATTTTTCTCTTCATTTTCGGAGGAACCCATGAAAATATCTGCCGTAACCGCATCCCTTGACCGCCGGGCCGACTGGCTCTTTTCCCTGTCGGACGCCATCTTTGACCACCCGGAAACCGCTTTTCAGGAGCGCTTCGCGGCGGAGCTGCTGTGTGATGCTCTGCGCCGGGAGGGCTTCGCGGTGACGGAGGGGCTGGGAGGCCTTCCCACCGCCTTCTGCGGACGCTTCGGGGAAGGAAAACCGGTCATCGGTATCCTGGGCGAGTATGACGCCCTGCCCGGAATGAGCCAGCGGGCCGGGGCCACCCGCCCGGAACCCGTCATCTCCGGTGCGGCGGGCCACGGTTGCGGCCACAACCTGCTGGGGGTGGGCTCGCTGGCGGCGGTGATTGCCGTGAAGGACTATCTGGAAGCTAACCGGCTTCCAGGCACCGTTATTTACTTCGGCTGTCCCGGGGAGGAGGGCGGCGCAGGGAAGGGCTTTCTCGCCCGGGCCGGGGTGTTTGATGGAGTGGACTGCGTGCTGGCCTGGCACCCGGCCTCCCTGAACACCGCCCCGCCCCGAGCCTCTCTGGCCAATCAGCAGATGCTCTACGAATTCCGGGGCATCAGCGCCCATGCCGCCGCCCACCCCGAGCGAGGCCGCAGTGCCCTGGACGCCCTGACCCTGATGAACACCGGCATCCAGTTCCTGCGGGAGCACATCCCCGCCACCGCCCGGATCCACTATGCGGTGCTGGACGCCGGGGGCACCTCCCCCAATGTGGTGCAGTCCTCAGCCTCCGCCGTATACCTGATCCGGGATACCTCCCAGGAGGCCCTGGAGCCCCTGGTTCAGCGGGTCAGCAAAGTGGCCCAGGGGGCTGCAATGATGACGGAAACGGAGGTAACCATCACCTTTGTCAAAAGCTGCGCCAACCTGATCCCCAACCGGGTTCTTTCCGGGATTCTCTCCCGGAACCTGGCCCAAATGCCCTTTCCGGAGTACACCGCCGAGGAACTGGCCCTTGCCCGGGCCCTGAAGGAAACCATCCCCACCGTGAGTCCCCTCTTCTCCATGGCGAAACGATTAGGCGGAGAATACGCCCGCTTTGCCGATGAACACGTGGATGAGCCCATCCACAACATTCTCATCCCGGAGCTGCCCATTCCCACGGTGCCCTCCACCTCCACGGACGTGGGGGATGTGAGCTGGCTTGCCCCCACCGCCGAGGTGCAGGTGTGCACTGCCTGCTCCAACACCGTGGGCCACACCTGGCAGCGCACCGCCCAGGGAAAATCCGCCCCAGCCCACAAGGGGATGCTCCAGGCCGGCCGGGTGCTGGCAGGGGCCGCCATTGACCTGCTGACCGACCCCGCCCTTGTGGAGGAAGCCCGCCGGGAGTGGCAGCAGCAGCTGCGCGGCCGTACCTACGCCCCCATGCCCCCCGAGGCAGCCCCCGGAATTCCCGGAGAATGACTCACAGGCACGATAAATTGTTGTTTACACTATACGTTTCAAATTTTCTGTCATTGCGAACCAGCGCGCACGAAAATACGCTGTCATTGCGAGCCAGTGCGC
>JBJEYY010000130.1:0-11474 GCA_051887095.1 Faecousia sp.
TCCTGCGTTGCCCGGGATGACCGGGACGGGTGCTCCCGTTACAGAGCGGCTAAGAGGTTCCGGCATGCCGGAATGAATTAGGGTGGTACCGCGCGTTTTACGTCGCCCCTATGATCAGGGGCGGCGTTTATTTATGCCCACCTTTTCCGCTGCAAACTTTTATGGAGGTAGAAAACCAATGAGCCAGAAACCCTATGGAGTGAACGAACTCCGGGAAATGTTCCTTTCCTTCTTCGAGAGCAAGGGGCACCTGCGTCTGCCCAGCTTCTCCCTGATTCCCCAGAATGACGCATCGCTGCTGCTGATCAACTCCGGCATGGCCCCTATGAAGCCCTATTTCACCGGCGAGGTGGAGCCCCCCCGGCATCGGGTGTGCACCTGCCAGAAGTGCATCCGCACCGGCGATATCGAAAACATCGGCAAGACTGCCCGCCACGGCACCTACTTTGAGATGCTGGGCAATTTTTCCTTCGGCGACTATTTCAAGCACGAGGCCATTGCCTGGAGCTGGGAATTTCTGACCAAGGTGGTGGGACTGGACGAGAACCGGCTGTACCCCTCCATCTACGAAAATGACGACGAGGCCTTTGAAATCTGGAACAAAGAGGTGGGAGTCCCCGCCGAAAGAATCTTCCGTTTCGGTAAGGAGGACAACTTCTGGGAGCATGGCTCCGGTCCCTGCGGCCCCTGCAGCGAGATTTACTATGACCGGGGCGAGAAGTACGGCTGCGGCAAGCCCGGCTGCACCGTGGGCTGCGACTGCGACCGGTATATGGAGGTCTGGAACAACGTTTTCTCCCAGTTCAACAATGACGGACAGGGCAACTATACGGAACTGGCCCAGAAGAATATTGACACCGGCATGGGTCTAGAGCGTCTGGCGGTGGTGTGCCAGGATGTAAACAGCCTGTTTGAAGTGGACACCGTCATGAACATCACCAACAAGGTCACGGAGCTCACCGGTGCCTCCTACGGCCAGAGCGTGAAAATGGACGTGAGCCTGCGGGTAATTACCGACCATATCCGTGCTTCCACCTTCATGATTGCCGACGGCGTGCTGCCCAGCAACGAGGGGCGCGGCTATGTGCTGCGCCGTCTGCTGCGGCGGGCTGCACGGCACGGGAAGCTCCTGGGTGTGAATCATCCCTTCCTGTACCAGGTGGTGGAAACGGTGATTCGGGAGAACGAGTCCCACTATACCTATCTGCGGGAGAGGGCGGAGTATATCACCAAGGTGGTCAAGGTGGAGGAAGAGAACTTCGCCCGGACCATCGACGGCGGCATGCGGATTTTCAATGAAATGCTGGCCGAGCACAAGGCCAAGGGGGAAAACGAATTCTCCGGCGCCGACGCCTTTAAGCTGTATGATACCTACGGCTTCCCCATTGATCTGACCCTGGAAATGGTTGCCGACGAGGACATGACCCTGAACCAGAAGGAATTTGCCCAGCTGATGCAGGAACAGAAGGCCCGGGCCCGGGAGGCCCGGAAGGCTCTGGGTGATCTTGCCTGGGCGGGCATTGATCTGGGCCTGGACAACACCCCCACCACCTTTGTGGGCTATGAGCGGTTTAATTGTGATGCCAGAGTGTTGGCGGTCTGCGTGGGCGACGAGGTTTCCGGCACCATCGCCGGAGGCGAGAGCGGCATCATCGTACTGGATCGGACCCCCTTCTACGCCGAGATGGGCGGACAGGTGGCGGATCACGGCGTTCTGATGCTGGGCAGCAGCCGCTTTGAGGTAACCGACGTTCAGAAGGACAAGGGCGGAAAGTTCCTCCACTACGGCAAGCTGAATTCCGGTGTGATCAAGGTGGACGATGTGGTCTGTGCCAGCGTGGATGTGGAGCGCAGAAAGGCCATCATGCGGGCCCACTCCGCTACCCACCTGCTGCAGAAGGCCCTGAGAAGCGTCCTGGGTGACCATGTGCATCAGGCGGGCTCTCTGGTGGAGCCGGACCGGCTGCGCTTTGACTTCACCCACTACTCTTCGCTGACGGCTGAGGAAATGGACAAGGTCAATGCCATTGTTCAGAACGCCGTCCTGGAGGGCTATCCCATTGTGACCCGGGAAATGCCCATTGAAGAGGCCAAGCGCATGGGCGCTACCGCCTTGTTCAGCGAGAAATACGGCGACGTGGTCCGCGTGGTCAACATGGGGGACTACTCCATCGAGCTGTGCGGCGGTACCCATCTGGACAACACCGCCAAGGTGGGCCCCTTTGAGCTGGAGGGCGAGGGCAGTGTGGCATCCGGTGTCCGCCGGATCGAGGCCATCACCGGCAAGGAATGCATGAAGAAGATGGAGCGCAACCAGGCCATGCTTTATGAGGCCGCGGTCAAGCTCAAGACCAAGCCCGCGGATGTGCCAGCCCGGATTCAGAGCCATCTGGAGGAGCTTAAGGAAATGAAGCGCTCCATTGAAAGCTTCAAGGCCCGGGAGACCTCCGGCGAGATTGAGCGGATTCTCTTCGGTTCCCACACCATTGGTGGGCTGCGGGTGATTACCGCCTCGGTGCCCAATGCGGATGCGGCCAAGCTGCGTCAGATGGGCGACCTGCTGCGGGATAAGGACAGCAGCATTGTGGCAGTGCTCTCCAGCGTCAAGGACGGAAAGATTTCCTTCCTGGCGGTCTGCGGCAAGGAGGCAAATGCCAAGGGCATCAAGGCCGGCGACCTGGTGAAGCAGGTTTGCTGCTGCTGCGGCGGCAGCGGCGGCGGTAAGCCCGACTGCGCCATGGGCGGCGGCAAGGATCCTACCAAGATTGACAATGCTTTGGCATTGGTGGATGATTTCGTGGTTTCCATGGTGAAATGAGTTTTTGTGGGCCGTCCCGTGTCTTATCGGGACGGCCCATTTTGCGCTGACGCGGAGGTGTTGGTATGCGTGTGCTGATGTGGTTTTCCCTTGGGTATGGAGTGGCCTGCGCTCTGGGCGCATATCTGATCCCCCGGGGACAGCTCCTGACCGCTGTGCTGATTTTCTGCGCTGTGATGCTTGCGATGCTGCTGACGGGAATTCGCTTTCGCCAAGCAAGAATTGCTGCATTGGTGCTCTTTGGCTGTAGTGTGGGACTGGGATGGTTTTCTTTATATACACAGCATTATCTCGGGAATGCCCGGGAGTGGAATGACGTTACCCGGGAGGCGGAGCTGACAGCTGCCGATTACTGTACGGAAACCGATTACGGTTGGTCTGTGGATGCCTGGGTTACGATTGAGGAAAGACCCTACCGGGTACGGATATACCTGACAGGGGAGGAAGAAATAGCGCCTGGGGACAGAATCTGCGGAACATTTCACTTTCGCTATACGGAGCCCCGGGCCTGGGAGCGGACCAGCCGTTACCAAGGAAAGGGGATTTACCTGACGGCGCGTCAGAAAGAAAGCGTGGAAATTCGCGGGTCGGATGGCATGTCCTGGCGGTACTATGGTCCTGTTTTGGCGAGAAAAATCAGGATGATCCTGGAGGAAGCGTTTCCAGAGGATGTTCAGTCCTTTGTCAAAGCGCTTCTTCTGGGGGACAGCGATGGACTGAGCTATGATGTGGATATGGATCTGAGAATCAGCGGAATTCGCCACATCATCGCGGTTTCCGGGCTGCATGTTGCCATTTTGTGCGACCTGGTGGAGTTTATGACCGGGAAGAGACGTTTTCTGACTGCCTTGATCGGGATTCCCGTGATGGCGCTGTTCGCGGCAATGGCAGGCTTTACACCTTCGGTTACCCGGGCCTGTGTAATGGCGGGCTTGATGATGGCTGCGCGGCTGTTTGACCGGGAGTATGATTCCCTGACCGCGTTGGCCTTTGCCTGCCTTGTCATGCTGACGGTGAATCCGCTGATCATCGTCAATGCGGGATTTCAGCTTTCCGTGGGCTCCGTCTGCGGAATTCTTCTGTTCTGTAAACCTCTGGATGGTTGGCTCCTCAGGCGCAGACCAAAGGCGGACGGAAGGCTCTGGCGCTGGATCTGCCGGTGTACGGCGGTAACGCTCAGCGCCATGGTTCTGACCGTACCGCTGTCCGCCGTCTACTTTGGAACGGTGAGCATCATCGGTGTGGTGACCAATTTGCTGACACTGTGGGTGGTGAACCTGATCTTTAACGGCACGGTGGCGGTGTGCGCTGTGAGTTTGGTTTCGGCGAAGCTTGCAGGGGCACTGGGATGGCTTCTGGCATGGCCGGTGCGTTATGTGCTTCTGGTGGCCAGGTGGCTCTCCCGGGTGCCGCTGGCGGCGGTGTATACGGACAGCGTATATATTTCGGCATGGCTGGTGTTATGCTACGTTCTGCTGGGTGTATGCGTGATCCGGAAAAAGTGGCGAAACGGTGCGGCCCTCTGCTGCGCCTGCCTGGGTCTGTGTATCGCGCTTGGCTGCTCCTGGGCGGGACCGCTGGCGGACGGGTGCAGGGTGACCGTTCTGGATGTTGGGCAGGGCCAGTGTATTCTGCTGCAAAGTCGTGGAAAAACTTTTTTGGTGGACTGCGGAGGGGATACCGGGAAAATCGCCGCGGACAGGGCCTTCCGGAAGCTCAGCAGCCAGGGCATCCGCCGGTTGGATGGGGTGCTTCTGACCCATGGGGATGACGATCACAGCGGAGGGATTGGCTATCTGCTCAGCCGGGTGAAAACCGATCTGATGATAGTTCCCGCAACCATGGATCCGGAGGTTCTCCCGGATTCGGATGCGGAAACAGTATGGGTGGATCGGGAACTGGTTTTGACCTGTGATGATTGTACAATCCGAATCTTTCCTCCCGCTTTTTTGGAAAAGGACAACGAAAACGGGCTGTGCATCTTGTTTGAAGCGGAAAACTGTGGTATATTGATTACCGGTGACCGAAGCGCCAGGGGAGAGCGGATGCTCATCAAGCGGCATGTGCTCCCGGATGTGGATGTTCTGGTCGCCGGACACCATGGGGCGAAAACCTCCACCTGCCGGGATCTTTTGGAAACGGTTCATCCGGAAACGGTGCTGATTTCGGTAGGAGCGGGGAATCCCTATGGTCACCCGCATGATGAATTACTGGACAGATTGGCAGAATTCAGCTGTACGGTTTACCGGACGGATCAGGAAGGAACCATTCTGTTTCGGGGGAGGTGACACCATGGCAAAAAAACAGACTTCGGCAGGGGAGCTTCAGCAGCTGAAAGCCCAGCTCAAAGCCGGGACACCGGGAAGGCTCTATGTATTTCACGGGGAGGAAACCTTCCTGATGA
Source organism: Faecousia sp. (assembly GCA_051887095.1). Classification (GTDB taxonomy): domain Bacteria; phylum Bacillota; class Clostridia; order Oscillospirales; family Oscillospiraceae; genus Faecousia. The sequence continues at coordinate 5,223 of JBJEYY010000130.1, forward strand.
ATCATTATCTTACGCAGCTGAAAAAGCTTCTGCTGGAGGAGCTGACGGAGTCGTTTAACTATCACCGGCTGAATAATGAAACCTTCGATATGCAGAGCTTTGCCGATGCGGTGGAAAACCTTCCCATGATGGCCGAGCACACCCTGGTTCAGGTGGACGATGTGGACCTATTCCGCCTAGGGGAAGGTGACCGGGGGAAGATGGCGGAGATTCTGGCGGATATCCCGGATTACTGCACGGTGGTTTTTACCTACCTTACCGTTTCCTGGAAGCCGGACAAAAGGCTCAAAAAGCTGTGGGAGGCCGTGGAAAGCAGCGGCCTGATTGTGGAGTTTGCCAAGCAGGATCAGAAGGACCTGATTGCCTGGGTTACCCGGCATTTTGCCGCCCGGGGAAAGCGGATTTCCACCCAGCTTTGCGCCTATCTGATCGATATTACCGGGGGAACCATGACGGCCCTGGGCGGGGAAATTGAAAAAATCTGCGCCTACTCCGGGGCGGATGAAATCTGCAGGGCGGATATTGACGCGGTGACGGAGCCGGTACTGGACGCGGTGGTGTTCCAGATGACGGATTTGATTGGAGAGGGAAGGTACGATCAGGCGCTGATGAAGCTGCAGCAGCTTCTGAAAATGCAGCAGGAGCCCCTGGCCATTCTGGGAGCCGTGGGCGGGAGTCTGCGCCGCATTGGCACGGCGAGAACGCTGATGGAGGCGGGGAAGGGAAGCGGAGAGCTTCAGAAGCTCTGCGGAATTCCGGATTACCCCGCCAGAAAGACTATGGAGGCTGCCCGACGTTTTTCGGGGCAATTCTGCGCGAAAGCGGCGGAATTGGTGCTGGAGGCGGATTACGCCATGAAAACCTCCTTCGACGACAGTGAACGGATTCTGGAGCTGCTGGTGCTGGAGTTGGCACGGGAGGCGCGGAATGGTTAGAATTCGGGAGGCCATCGTGGTGGAGGGCCGCTACGACAAAAACACTCTCAGCCAGATTGTGGATGCCCCCATCCTGGATACAAATGGGTTTGGCATTTTCAAGGACAAAAAGCAAATGGAGCTTCTGCGGAAGGTGGCCAAGGCCCGGGGGCTCATTGTGTTCACCGATTCGGATGGAGCTGGGTTTGTAATCCGGAACCACCTGAAAAGCGCCATTGACGGGCGCTGCCTGAAACATGCCTACATTCCGGATATCCCCGGCAAGGAACGCAGAAAGTCCGCCCCGGGCAGGGAAGGAAAGCTGGGGGTGGAGGGGATGTCCCGGGAAATCATCCTGGAGGCCCTGAGAAGGGCCGGGGCCACCATCGAGGGGGAGGACGCTCCCACCCGGAACGGCATCACCAAGCAGGACCTCATGGAGCTGGGGCTTTCCGGAGGGGCAAACAGCGCCGAAAAAAGGAGGAAGCTGCTGCAAAAACTGGATTTGCCGGAGCACATGAGCGCCAATGCCATGCTGCAGGCGCTGAATTTACTATATTCATTGGAAGAACTGACGGCGGTTACCGCCGGTTTGGAGCAGGACAATGGTTGATATTCAAGTCAGAAATTTAACAAAATTCTTCGTCATCGGGGAAAACCTGCTGGAGGGACTGTCCTTTGAAATCCAGGAGGGGGAATGCGTTGCCATTCTGGGCCGCAACGGCTGCGGAAAGACCACGCTGTTCAACATCCTCACGGGGCAGATGGACTATGACGATGGGGAAGTGTATGTAAATCCCAACAAACGGCTGGGGCTGATTTCCCAGATTCCCAAATTCCCGGAGGGCTACACCGTGGAGGATGTGCTCCGCTCGGCCTATGCAGGTCTTATGAAAATTCGCAGACAGATGGAGCTTTTGGAGCACGAAATGGCAAATGGGGCCACGCCGGAGCAGCTGCGGGAATATGATACCCTGACGAACCGCTTCCAGTCCGGCGGCGGCTATGAAATGGATGTGGATGTGGACAAAATCTGCAACGGCCTGGGCATCTCCCGGGAGCAGCGGGAGCAGGAGTTTATGAGTCTCTCCGGCGGGGAGAAAACCCGGGTGAACCTGGCAAGGCTTCTGCTGGAGAAAACCGACATTCTGCTGCTGGACGAGCCCACCAACCACCTGGATTTGCGGAGCGTGGAGTGGCTGGAGCAGTATATCAACGCCTTCAAAGGAACTGTGCTGGCCATCTCCCATGACCGGTATTTCATCGACCAGGTGGCGGACCGGGTCATCGAGATCACCGACGGCCACGCGGAATTCTATTCCGGCAACTACTCCTTCTACATGGACGAGAAGCTGGCTCGGTTTGACCTGCAGATGAAGCAGTACGAGCAGGAGCAGGCCAAGCTGAAGCAGCTGGGCTTCACCGTGGAACGAATGAAGGGCTGGGGCATCAACAACCGAACCCTGTACCGCCGGGCCATGTCCATCCAGCACCGGATGGACCGCATCCGGAAAACGGAGCGGCCCAAAACCGAGAAAACCATGAAAGCCTCCTTCGGGGAGAAGGAATTCTCCGGGGACGTGGTTTTCAAAATGAAGAATGTCAGCAAGTCCTTCGGGGAAAGAACGCTGTTTTCGGATGTGAATCTCAGCGTGGAGGGCGGGGAACGGATCGCCCTGCTGGGGGACAACGGAACGGGGAAGTCCACCTTCATCAAATGCCTGCTGGGGGAGGAGGACTGCCAGGGGAAGATTCAGTTCGGACCCACGGTAAAATGGGGGTATCTGCCCCAGATTATCCACTTTGACCATCCGGAGCGGAGCCTCTATGACACCATGCTCTATGAGAAGAACTGCACCCCCCAGATGGCCAGGGACCGGCTGGGCGCCTTCCTGTTCCAGGGGGAGGACGTGTTCAAGAGTGTGGGGAACCTGTCCGGTGGGGAGCAGTCCCGTCTGCGGCTGTGCATGCTGATGGACGAGAAAATTAACCTCTTGATCCTGGACGAGCCCACGAACCACCTGGATATCGCCTCCCGGGAATGGGTGGAGGCCGCCATCGAGGAATTCGAAGGGGTGCTGCTGTTTGTAAGCCATGACCGGTATTTTATCGAGAAGTTCGCGGAACGGATCTGGCTGCTGGAGGACGGAACCATCCGGGATTTCCCCTGCGGATATCAGAAATACCGCTCTATCCTGGAGCATGAGGTGGCTGCGAAACCGGTGGTGTCCGCCGCACCCAAGCCCAAAAAGGAGAAGCCCAAGGGCGGCACCAAGGATTCCGAGAAGCTGGTTCGGAAGCTGGAACGGGAGATTGAGAAGCAGGAAAAGCTGATTGAGGATTTGGATTCCAAAATCGAGGCGGCCGCTGCGGACTACCAGGAGCTGACCCGGCTTTTGGGGGAGAAGGAAGCGGCGGAAGGCGTGCTCATGGAGCTGATGGAGCAGTGGGAGGCCGCTCAGGAGAGCTGAGGGAAGAATACGCACACTCTGTGTTGACACTTCTGTTCCGGGGAATTATAATGTAGATAAAAAGACAAAAGGAGCGAAACAATTAATGAGTTCATGCAACGGCAATTGTTCCAGCTGTGGTTCGGATTGTGCTGACCGTACCGCAGAAAGCCTGCTGGCACAGCCCAATCCCAAATCCAATGTGAAGAAAGTCATCGCCGTGGTTTCCGGCAAGGGCGGCGTGGGAAAATCCACGGTGACCGCCATGCTGGCGGTGGCCGCTGCCCGGGCGGGCAAGCGGGTGGGCGTGCTGGACGCGGATATTACGGGGCCTTCCGCGCCCATGGCCTTCGGCGTGAATGAGTGCCAGGGCGCCAGCGAGGAGGGGCTGTATCCCGCGCTGTCCCGGGGCGGAATCCAGATTATGTCCATCAATCTGCTGCTGGACAACCCGGCTGACCCTGTGGTATGGCGGGGGCCTGTGATTGCCGGGGCTGTGAAGCAGTTCTGGACGGACGTGATCTGGGAGGATGTGGACTATCTGTTTGTGGATATGCCTCCCGGAACGGGGGACGTACCCCTGACTGTGTTCCAGAGCCTGCCGGTGGACGGAATCATTATCGTCACCAGCCCCCAGGACCTGGTGTCCATGATCGTCAGCAAGGCTGTGAAGATGGCGAATATGATGCACATCCCCGTGTTGGGTTTTGTAGAGAACTACGCCTACCTTCAGTGCCCGGACTGCGGCAAGCGGATCGAGGTGTTTGGCAAGAGCCACCTGGATCAGGTAGCCGAGCGCTTTGAGCTTCCGATCCTTGCCCGGCTGCCCATTGACCCTGCCATTGCCGAGAGCTACGACAACGGCCTGATGGAAACGGTAAATACCGACGCCCTGGCCGGAGCGATTCAGGCGATTCTGGAAGAAAAGTGATTTTTATTGAAGAACTCGCGGTTTCTGCTTGGAACCGCGCGCTTTTTGTGGTATGATGATGCCATTGATAAGGAGCTGATTTTATGTTATTTACGGAAAAGACAACCTGCCTGAAGGACGGGCGGGAGGCGGTGCTGAGAAGTCCGCTTCCTTCTGATGCGGAGCAGATGCTGCGCTATCTGAAGGAAGCGGCGGAAGAGACGGTATTTCTCACCCGCGAAGATGATGGCAGACCCCGAAACCATGGCCTACAATGCAAACTGGGATGTGGACTATGACGGATACCACCGGGATACCGGGTGCATCGACTTCCCGGAGGAAGAATGGGCAAACTGGTATGATAATTGGATGGGGCAGGAGCCGAAACGCTTCTATGCCTATATCAGGCGCAGCGCTGACGGAGTATGGATTGGAGATGTTAATTTCCACTACACCCCAGACAAGGACTGGTGGGACATGGGCATCGTGATCTATGCGCCATTCCGGGGAAAAGGCTATGCGGTTCCAACGCTGAAGCTGATGCTGGATCATGCTTTCCGTGACTGCAAAATTTCCCGAATTCACAACGATTTTGAGATTGCCCGAAACGAAGTGTCCGCCTGGGAAGCCCATCGAAAGGCCGGTTTTAAGGAGCTGGGCGTGGAGAATGGGTTCCTGCAGATGATGATTACGAGAGAGGATTATCTTTCCGATAATTCCTAGTAAGGAGATCAAAAATGATACTCTACCATATGAGCGACACGTTAAAGCTGGGCGATGAAATGACGCCGGATTACAAGAAAACAGGGAGCCTTGCCCAGCCATTCATTCAGGCGCTGGAAAAGAGCGAGGACTGCTTCTACGCGATGGTGCTGGGTGGCAAGTACCTCCGGGCTGTGCTTGGCAAATTCAAGCTTTGGGAATGGTCGGACTATGTAAAGTGGTCCGTGGAAGGTGTTTTTGAGTTCGTTCGGAAAAACGAGTTTCCTCACTGTGTCAGCCGGATCAAATGCAGCTACTTCTATGACAATCTGCAATCTTGTAAGATCCTATATGAATATGACTGGGGACAAGCCTCTGAGGAAGAACGTAGCCAGATCCACTTGTTCGAGATGGAGCTGGATGCCTCTGCTGTGGAGAAGCGGGATATGCGGATCTTTGATGAAGCGTATGAAGCCATGGATGATCGGGAAGATGTCAGGACGGTACTTGCCTGCGCCCGGAGATACTTCGCCGGTGGGCAGACCTCAGAACCGGTGTGGGAACTCTTGAGTGACAAGCCTGCAAGGGCGGTTAAGGATATTACCGATTATTTGAGAAGCGGTGAATAAGGAATGTACATAGAAACGCAGCCGTACCTTTGTGATCTGTGATGGGGATATCCCGGTGGGCATGGGCCTTTACTATGACCTTCCAGAGATGGGGTGCTATGATTTCAGCCAGCTTTTCATTGACGAGCGTTATCAGGGCCGCGGATATGGAAAGGCCGCGGCTAAGCTGGTGCTGGATGAGATGAGGCGGGATGGGAGATTCCCAAAGGTCGACCTGTGCTATATCGAAGGAAACCAGGCAGCAAGGAGCCTCTATGAAGGGCTGGGCTTTGTGGAAACGGAACGCGGCGGGGATGAAATCGTCATGGAAAAGCGCTTAAACGGATATTTGCCATAGTTGGGCACCTGGAAATACTTTTTGATGTGTCGCAGAATACCTCAAAGGAAAATAGAGCAGATAATCCCCAAGCGCCCTGTGTTTCGCGCACAAACCTAAAACGAAAAACCATGTTGTCATCCCGAGCAAGTGAAGCGAGTCGAGGGATCTACGCATTTTGTTTCCCTCTGCAGGGAAATTCAGTGCGAAGATCCCTCGACTCAGGCTATGCCCTCGCTCGGGATGACAAGGTTTTCTGCTGGTAGAGGTTGAATCTTTTTGGTTCAATGAAAAAAGTTGTGTGATTTACATTTTGTTACCAAATATTATC
>JBJEYY010000131.1:0-2080 GCA_051887095.1 Faecousia sp.
AATCCTTGGGGGATTGCCACGCCAGTGTGCGCACTGGCTCGCAATGACAGCATTTATTGCTACGATAAACAACAATTTACTCTTTCAATACCTGTTCCGGAAAAATACTTGACAGGGGGCTTACGGTGTGCTATAATACGCCGGTGTCAAGGAAAGAGACTTGACACAAGGAGGTTTCCATGGACGCGCTGGAAATGGCTCTGCTGTTTGATTACTACGGCGGGATGCTCACCGACCGGCAGAGGGATTGCTTCGATATGCGCTACAACCAGGATCTGTCCCTGGGCGAAATCGGGGAGCTGCTGGGGGTCAGCCGCCAGGCGGTCTGCGACAACCTGACCCGGACCGAGGCCCTCCTGCGCCGGATGGAGGAGAACATCGGATGCGTCAAGCGGGATGCCCAGATTCGTGCTGCCCGGGAGGAAATCCTGGAGGCAGCTGCGGAGCTGGAAAGCGATTCCGATCCGGCTGTTTCGGCTTTGGCACGGCGGATTACCGCTGCCGCACAGACACTGAAGGAGTAACACATGGCGTTTGAAGGCTTAACCGAAAAAATCTCCGCCACATTCAAAAAGCTCCGCGGCAAGGGCCGCTTAAAGGAAGCGGATGTGAAGGAGGCCATGCGGGAGATCCGGATGGCACTGCTGGAGGCGGACGTCAGCTACAAGGTGGTCAAGGACTTCGTAAAGTCCGTCACCGAGCGCTGCGTGGGCGCCGATGTGCTGGAATCCCTCACCCCTGCCCAGATGATCGTGAAGATCGTCAACGAAGAGCTGTGCAAGCTCATGGGCAGCGATACAAAGCATATTACCATCAACCCCAACGGCCCCACGGTTGTCATGCTGGTGGGCCTGCAGGGCGCGGGCAAAACCACCAACGGCTCCAAGCTGGCGGGGCTTATGAAGCGGCAGGGGAGAAATCCGCTGCTGGTTGCCTGTGATATCTACCGTCCCGCCGCGATTCAGCAGCTGAAGGTCTGCGGTGAGAAGCTGGGAATCCCCGTTTTTGACAAGGGCACCCAGAATCCCGTGGACACCGCCAAGGAGGCAGTGCTCTACGCCCGGCAGCGGGGCTATGACATGGTGTTCCTGGACACTGCCGGACGGCTCCATGTGGACGAGGAGCTGATGAACGAGCTCAAATCCATGAAGGCCGCCGTGAAGCCCGACGAAATCATGCTGGTGGTGGATGCCATGACCGGCCAGGACGCGGTGAACGCCGCCCAGAGCTTCAACGAATGGCTGGACATCGACTCCGTCATGCTGAGTAAGCTGGACGGTGACGCCAGAGGCGGCGCTGCCCTGTCCGTCCGGGCCATTACCGGAAAGCCCATCAAATTCGCCGGTATGGGCGAAAAGCTGGAGGACATTGAGCCCTTCCATCCCGACCGGATGGCCAGCCGAATCCTGGGTATGGGCGATATGCTCACCCTGATTGAGAAGGCGGAAAAGGCTTACGACGCCAAGAAGGCCGCCGAGATGGAGCAGAAGCTGAAAACCAACCGCTTCACCCTCCAGGATTTCTACGACCAGATGGTGCAGATGAAGTCCATGGGCTCCATGGAGGAGATTCTGGCCCAGATGCCCGGCGGGGCCAACATGAAGGGCCTGAAGGTGGACGAAAAGCAGCTGGCCCACACCGAGGCCATCATCCTGTCCATGACCCCCAAGGAGCGGGAAAAGCCCGAGATCATCGGCGCCAGCCGCAAGAAGCGCATCGCCGCCGGTGCCGGGGTGAAGGTGGAGGATGTAAACCGGCTGCTTAAATCCTTCGAACAGATGCGCAAGCTCATCAAGCAGTTCTCCGGCCCGGGAGCTGCCAAGAAGATGAAGCGTATGGGCGGCTTCGGAGGCTTCCGGGGCTTCTAAACAGGTTCGCTGAAAGCAATTGCTTTGCGATATAGATTTAGATTATTTTATGGAGGTGAAACTCTCATGGTTAAGATCAGACTGAGAAGAATGGGCGCCAAGAAGGCTCCTTACTACCGGATCGTTGTTGCTGATGCCCGTTCTCCCCGGGATGGCCGCTGCATCGAGGAGATTGGCACTTACAATCCCCTGACCAAGCCCGCCACCATCAC
>JBJEYY010000132.1:0-11382 GCA_051887095.1 Faecousia sp.
ACGTTTCAAACACCAATTTGTCGGCTTGCTGACTTAAGCCGATAAGCACATTGTCTTATAAATCAACAGGCAAGGCCTGTCAGGAGGTAGTTATTCATGGAAAAACTGAATTACGCGACTCTGGAAAAATCCGGCTACACCGGGTACATTCTCAAGGATGCGCCCGAAAAGGTTCTGCAGTTCGGTGAGGGCAATTTCCTGCGGGCCTTTGTCAACTACTGGTTCGACGTGTCCAACGAACGGGTCGGCTGGAACGGCAAGTGCTGCCTGGTGCAGCCCATCGCCCCCGGTCTTGCCAAGCTGATTAACGAGCAGGAGGGCCTGTACACCCTGTATCTGCGCGGCACCGAAAACGGCCAGAAGGTGGACCGCAAGCGGGTCATTTCCTCTGTCTCCCGCTGCCTCAACCCCTACGAGAAGGCCGACTTCGACGCCATGATGGCCGTCGCCGTGTCCGATGATCTGGAGTATGTGGTTTCCAACACCACCGAGGCCGGTATCGTCTACGACCCCGCCTGTGAACTGAATGACGAGCCCGCCTCCTCCTTCCCCGGCAAGCTGACCCAGGTGCTCTACAAGCGCTATCAGGCCGGCAAGAGCGGTCTTGTGATCCTGTCCTGCGAGCTCATCGACAACAACGGCAAGGAGCTTTTGAAGTGCGTCAACCAGTACATTGACCAGTGGGGCCTGGAGGATGCCTTCCGCGCCTACGTCAATGAGCAGTGCACCTTCTGCTCCACCCTGGTTGACCGGATTGTCCCCGGCCGGATTCGGGACGCCGCCGAGGTGGCCCGCCTGGATGCCGAGAATGGCTACACCGACCCCCTGACTGACGTTGGCGAGGTGTTCGGCGTGTGGAACATCGAAGGTCCCGATTGGCTGGCCGATAAGCTGCCCTTCAAGGCTGCCGGCCTGAACTGCCCCGTGGTGCCCGATGTCACCCCCTACAAGAAGCGGAAGGTTCGCATCCTGAACGGTGCCCACACCGGCTTCGTGCTGGGAGCCTACCTGGGCGGCTATGACATCGTCCGGGACTGCATGTTTGACGACGCTGTCCGTGGCTTCATGAACAAAATGCTCTATGACGAGGTCATCCCCACCCTGCCCCTGGATAAGGACGACCTGATGAGCTTCGCCGCCGCGGTGCAGGACCGGTTCAACAACCCCTTCGTCAACCACGAGCTGCTGAGCATCTCCCTGAACTCCACCTCCAAGTGGCGCGCCAGAAATATGCCCAGCTTCCTGGAGTACATCGACCTGAAGGGCCAGCTGCCCGTGTGCCTGACCATGAGCTTCGCCGCCTACATTGCCTTCTTCAGCAATGACATCCAGGAGCTGAACGACAAGGGTCTTGTCTGCCGCCGTCCCAAGGGCAATACCTACACCTGCTCCGACGACCGCTGGGCACTGGAGTTCTACTGGGAGCACCGGGCTGACAGCGTGGAGGATCTTGTCCACGCCGTCATGACCAACGAGCAGATGTGGGGCCAGGACCTGACCAAGGTCCCCGGCTTCGAGGCCGCCACCGTTGCCAATCTGAAAATGATCCGCGAGAAGGGCGCCATCGCTGCCTACGCATCCTGCCTGTAAGCAAACGGGTCTGCCGCGAAAAGCGGCAGACCCTCCCGTGCTATCCAAATAAAGGAGTTCTGACCCATGCCTGACTTTATTCACATCCATCCCGATGACAATGTGGCCGTAGCCCTCCATGCCATTCCTGCGGGCACGGTTTTTTCCGGTATCACCGCAAAGGCGGACATCCCCCAGGGTCACAAGATGGCTCTATCCCCCGTTTCCGAGGGGGATCAGGTGGTGAAGTACGGCTTCTCCATCGGCCACGCCACCGCCTCCATCGCCCCCGGCGAGTGGGTGCATACCCACAACATGAAAACCAACCTCTCCGGCGAGATTGAATATACCTACAATCCCAACCTCCGGTTCCCCAAGGCTGCAGAACCCCCTGTTTTCCAGGGCTTCCGCCGTCCGGACGGCAAGGTGGGTATCCGCAACGAGATTTGGATCATCCCCACAGTAGGCTGTGTCAACGATGTGGCCAAGGCCCTGGTGAAGCAGAATCAGGACCTGGTTCAAGGCAGTATTGACGGGCTCTACACCTTCCCTCACCCCTTCGGCTGCTCCCAGACCGGCGCCGACCACGCCCAGACCCGTAAGCTCCTGGCGGCCCTGACCCGCCACCCCAATGCCGGCGCTGTGCTGGTGCTGAGCCTGGGCTGTGAAAACCTGACCCACGAGCAGTTCCTTCAGGAGCTGGGCCCCTATGACGAGAGCCGGGTGAAGTTCCTCACCTGCCAGCAGGTGGAGGATGAGTTTGAGGCGGGCCGGCAGCTGCTGGAGCAGTGCGCAGCCTATGCGGCTTCTTTCCGCCGGGAGCCCATCCCCGCTTCGGAGCTGGTTATCGGCATGAAGTGCGGCGGTTCCGACGGTCTTTCCGGCATCACTGCCAATCCCACCGTGGGCCGTTTCTCCGATATGCTGGTGTCCATGGGCGGTTCCACCGTGCTCACCGAGGTCCCGGAGATGTTCGGTGCCGAGGGCTTCCTGATGAACCGCTGCATCAATGAAGCTGTGTTCCACAAGGCCGTGAATATGATCAACGGCTTTAAGAACTATTTCCTGCGCCACAACGAAGTGGTCTACGAGAATCCCAGCCCCGGCAACAAGGCGGGCGGCATCACCACTCTGGAGGACAAGTCCTGCGGCTGTGTCCAGAAGGGCGGCAGCGCACCTATTATGGATGTCATCGGCTACGGCGACCCTGTCACCACCAAGGGCCTGAATATGCTCTACGGCCCCGGCAACGACCTGGTCTCCTCCACCGCCCTCACCGCGGCGGGCGCTCATATGATCCTCTTCACCACCGGCCGGGGCACCCCCTTCGGCGCTCCCGCCCCCACCATGAAGATCTCCACCAACACCACCCTGGCCCAGAAGAAGCACGGCTGGATCGATTTCAACGCCGGTGTGGTTGCTGACGGGGCCCGCACCCTGGAGGAAGCCGCTTCCGATCTGATGGCTCTTGTTCTGGAGGTTGCCTCCGGCAGGAAGACCCGCACCGAGGAGCAGGGTTTCCGGGAGATTTCCATTTTCAAGGACGGCGTGGTTTTGTAATCCAAAACACATTCAAGGAGCGCTTGTTTCATGGCACCCAACGTATCCAAGCAGGACGAATCCTACCGTGTCTTCGCCCTGAATGCGCCTCCCCTGCGGGTCATTTTCACCACCTGCGGCCCCCTGGCACTGTATCAGGCCCTTCAGAGTATTTTCAAAATCTTGGATGCTCTGATGGCCTCCCACATTGGTTCCGAAGCGGTTTCCGCCGTTTCCTGCCTGAGCCAAATCACCCTGATGATCACTGCTCTTGGCACGGGCCTGGCTGTGGGCGGCAGCATCAAAATATCCGAGGCCTACGGCCGGGGGGATTATGAGGCCGTTCAGCGGCGAACCGCCACGGTTTACGCCCTGGCTGTGGCGGTAAGCATCGTCATTGCGGTCACGCTGATTCCCTTTGCGGAACCCTTTCTGCGGCTGCTGCGGACTCCGGAGGACCTGATTCTGGCGGGCGCAGGGTATTTCCGCATCGAAATGCTGACCCTGGTGATTAGCTTCTTTAACACGGTTTACATCGCCATTGCCCGCAGCCGGGGCCATGCCAAGCGAATCCTGAAGCTGAATCTGGCGGTGATCGCGGTGAAGCTGTCCCTCTCAGCCTTCTTCGTCTATGTACTGCGCGGCGGTGTGACCTTGATTGCGGCAGCTACCCTGCTCAGCCAAGTTCTGGTGCTAGTTTACGCACTGTTTTCCATGCGGACGGACGAGGGTGCTTTCCGGTTCTCGGTGAAGAATATCCGCATGAATCGGGACACGCTGCTGCCCATTTTCCATCTCTCCTACCCCATTTCCGCCGAGAAAATGCTCTTCGCCGCCGGAAAGGTCATCGTAAACTCCATGTCCGGCGTCTACGGAGGGCTGACGGTGGGAGCTCTGGGCATCTCCAACAACATCGGCGGCCTCACCACCTCCTGGCACATCGGCTTCACGGACGGAGCCGCTCCCCTCATCAGCCAGAACCGGGGGGCGGGCAAATACCGGAGGACATTGCAGCTCTATTTCTGGCTGCTCCTCATCGATGTGGCCATCGGACTGGCCGGGATTCTGATCGTGTCCTCCGCCCTGCCCTGGCTTGCCGGGGTGTTTGCCCAATCCAAGAACAATTTTGACCCGGAGTTCCGGGACGCCATCATCGCCATCCACCGCTGGGAGATGCTGGGCTATGTGACCCTGGGTATCAACTCCGCCACCGTTGCCTTGCTGATGGGCTACGGCTGCACCAAGCTGACCATGCTCCTGAACGTAGCACGGGTATTCGTGTTCCGGGTTCCGGTGCTGTGGGCTTTTCAGCAGTTTACCTCCCTGGGCGCGGAGGCCGTGGGCCTGACCATGATGGTCAGCAATATCAGCACGGGTCTCGCCGCCATCGCCATCGCCATCCCCGTTGTCCGCAGAATTCTGAGGCTTTCCCGGGAAGAAGAAGAACTTCCCCAACCATTCATCAAGGAGGAACCGCAATGACACCCTTTATGAACGAAGATTTCCTGCTCAAATCCGAAACCGCCAAAAAGCTCTACCACGACCACGCAGAGAAGATGCCCATCATCGACTACCACTGCCACATCAACCCCATGGAGATCTATGAGGACAAGCGCTACGACTCCATTACCCAGGTGTGGCTGGGGGGTGACCACTATAAGTGGCGGGCCATGCGCTCCTGCGGCGTTCCCGAGTACTACATCACCGGCGACGCTTCCCCCGCCGAGAAGTTCCAGAAGTGGGCGGAAACCATCCCCAACCTCATCGGCAATCCCCTCTACCACTGGACCCACCTGGAGCTGCAGCGCTACTTCGGCATTACGGAGCCCCTGAATGGCGACAATGCCATGGAAATCTACGAAAAGTGCAACGCCATCCTTGCCCAGCCCGATATGTCCGTCCGGGGTATCATCCGCAAATCCGGTGTCAAGCTGATCTGCACCACCGATGATCCCGTGGACGACCTCCGGGCTCATGAGCTGCTGGCGGCGGACCCCACCTCCCCCGCCGTGGTGCTTCCCGCCTTCCGCCCCGACAAGGCCATGCGGGCTGATAAGGAAACCTTCCCCGCCTACGTTGCCCAGCTGGAAAAGGTGGTTGGCTACGCCATTGACTCTGTGGAGGATATGCGCCGGGCCCTCCTGGACCGGATCGCCTACTTTGCCGACCACGGCTGCCGGGTCAGCGATCACGCCCTGGACTACTGCTTCTGCGTGGAGGCCGACGAGGACACCCTGAACGACATCTTCGCCCGGGCCAAGTCCGGCAAGGCCATCACCTGGGACGAGCAGCTGGCCTACCACACCGCCCTGCTGATCACCGTGGGCAAGGAGTATTATAAGCGGGATTGGGTCTGCCAGTACCACTTCGGCTGCCTCCGGGACAACTCCCGGAAGATGTTCCGCAAGCTGGGCCCCGATACCGGCTTCGACTCCATGAACGACGCCGCCAACGCTGTAGGTCTGGCGAAGCTGCTGGGCACCCTGGAGGATGCGGGCGCCCTGGGCAAGACCATTCTCTACTCCCTGAACCCTGCCGACAACGGCATCATCGGCACCATCATGGGCGGCTTCCAGACCGACAGCCCCATCCCCGGGAAGATCCAGCAGGGCAGCGCCTGGTGGTTTAACGACCACAAGCCAGGCATGGAGGCCCAGATGGTCAGCCTCATGAGCCTGGGCGCCATGGGCAGCTTCAACGGCATGCTCACCGACTCCCGGTCCTTCCTCAGCTACACCCGGCACGAGTATTTCCGCCGGATTCTGTGCAACCTCTTCGGCCAGATGGTGGAGGATGGCGAGTATCCCGCAGATATGAAGCGGCTTGGCCAGATGGTAGAGAACATCAGCTACAATAATACCCTGCACTACTTCCGTTTTGACGAGCTTCTGAAATAATTTTTGAGGAGGAAACTACCATGAACGAACTGCAAACCAAAATCAGCCAGGTCGGCTGTGTCCCCGTCATTAAGCTGACCAATCCCCAGCGGGATGCTGCCCCGCTGTCCGATGCCCTGTGCGCCGGCGGCGTGCCCATCGCGGAGATCACCTTCCGGGCTGCCGGAGCGGACGACGCCATGCGTATCATGCTGGAGCGCCATCCGGAGATGCTGGTAGGCGCCGGCACCGTCCTCACCACCGAGCAGGTGGACAGAACCATTGCCGCAGGCGGCAAGTTCGTGGTCACCCCCGGCCTGGACCCCGAGATCGTGAAGTACTGCCAGGAAAAGGGCATCACCTGCTTCCCCGGCTGCACCACCCCCACAGATTACCATGTGGCCTACAAGCTGGGCCTGGAGGTTCTGAAGTTCTTCCCCGCGGAGCAGAGCGGGGGACTTGCCAAGATCAAGGCCATGGCCGCCCCCTTCCCCATGTTCAAGGTAATGCCCACCGGCGGTGTTTCCCTTAAGAACCTGGCTGAGTATGCGGCAAGCCCCATCATCGCAGCCTGCGGCGGCTCCTATATGTGCCCCGACAAGCTGATCACCGAGGGCAAGTGGGACGAGATCACGGATCTGTGCAGAAAGTCCGTGGAAATCGTCAAGGAGGCCCGCAATGGTTGAGTACACTCTTGCCCACATCGGCATTAACTGTGAAAGCAGCGAGGAGGCACTCAAGAATGCCGCCCTGTTCGAGGCGCTCTTTGGTCTGAAGGTGAAGGAGGGCAACTCCTCTGTATTTGCCGGAACTGCCGTAGAGCTGAACAAGGCCCCCGGCCGGGGCAAGCACGGTCACATTGCCATGGGCACCCCCGACGTGGAGGAAGCCATGGCCGAGCTGACTGCCCGGGGCTTCCACTTCGATCCCGCCTCTGCCAAACGCCGTCCCGATGGAACCCTGAACGCCATCTACCTTTCCGATGAAATCTGCGGCTTTGCCGTCCATCTGATGAGAACATCCAAATAAACAGGAGGAAAATGCGATATGAGCAGAATTGTAACCTTCGGCGAGCTGATGCTCCGGCTCCAGCCCTATAACTACGAGCGCTTTGTCCAGTGCGACCATGTGGAATTCACCTTCGGCGGCGGCGAAGCCAATGTGGCTGTGTCCCTGGCCAATTACGGCATGGACGCTGCTTTCGTCACCAAGCTCCCCACACACGCCATCGGTCAGGCCGCGGTCAACTCCCTGCGCCGCTACGGCGTGGACACCTCCCTGATCACCCGGGGAGGCAGCCGTGTGGGCATCTACTTCAACGAGAAGGGTGCCTCCCAGCGGGGCTCCGTCTGCATTTACGACCGGGCCCACTCCGCCATCCAGGAGGCAGCCTCCACTGACTTTGATTGGGACAAGATTTTTGAGGGCGCCGACTGGTTCCACTTCACCGGCATCACCCCCGCCCTGGGCTCCAACCTGGTGGACATCTGCAAGGAGGCCTGCATCGCCGCCAAGGCCCACGGCTGCAAGATTTCCTGTGACCTGAACTACCGGGGCAAGCTCTGGACCCGTGCCCAGGCCCGGGAGGCCATGACCGAGCTGTGCCAGTATGTGGACGTGTGCATCTCCAACGAGGAGGACGCCAAGGACGTGTTCGGCATCGAGGCCGAAGCCACCGATATCTACGGCGGCTCCCTGAACCACGAGGGCTACAAGTCCGTAGCCAAGCAGCTGGCGGACAAGTTTGGCTTTGAGATGGTAGCCATCACCCTGCGGGAGAGCCATTCCGCCTTTGACAACGGCTGGAGCGCCATGCTGTACAACGTGGCCAAGAACGAGTTCTGCTTCTCCAAGAAGTACGATCTGCATATCATCGACCGGGTTGGCGGCGGCGACAGCTTCGGCGGCGGCCTGATCTACAGCCTGCTCTCCGGCAAGGATACCCAGGCTGCCGTAGAGTTCGCCGTGGCTGCCTCCGCGCTGAAGCACTCCATCGAGGGCGACTACAACATGGTCACCGTTCCCGAAGTGGAAAAATTAGCCGGCGGCGATGGCTCCGGCCGGATTCAGAGATAATCCCCTTTCCCAAAAATGCCGCCCCCGAAAAATCGGGGGCGGCATTTTTGCTGGAAAAAGAAGTTCCCCGCTGCCATTACGGCAGCGGGGATTTGCGAAAGGGATTGGAAAGAAGAGAGAAAAAGAGGATCAATGGAGTGAAAGGAAGCGGCTCACGGCTTCCGCCGCCTTTCATGGTCCTATCTTACCGGAGGATTATGTCCGAAGCATAACCAATATAAGAACAAATTACAAACAGTTCATGAACCTTCTTTGTCCATATATGGTGGAAAACACAGCATTCCTGTGGTATTATTAAAAACACCCGTCTTCGGCAAATTGTTGTTTAGCAAAATTTACGCTGTCATTGCGAGCCAGTGCGCACACTGGCGTGGCAATCCCCCGGTTGAATGGAACCAGGTAACGACGACAACCAAAAATCGCGACACTTCCACTCTTTCGGGTGCTTTTCGGGACATTTCCCCTCCAACCGGGGGATTGCCACACCAGGCTGCGGCCTGGTTCGCAATGACAGCTTCTTTTTCAGTGCTCTATAAAACTGTAAACACCAATTTCTCATTCTTTTTCAAAAAGCTGTAACGCTTTTCTCTTTTTTTTCTACTGGAGAATTGTAGGCACCACAAAGAAGGAGGAAACACCATGGAGGACAACGCCATCATCGATCTGTATTGGGCTCGGTCGGAGAATGCCATCTCCCAGACCGCGGTGAAATACGGAGGCTACTGCTATGCCATCGCCTATCACATTCTGGAAAGCCCGGAGGATTCCGAGGAAAGCGTCAACGATACATACCTTGCCGCCTGGAACACCATGCCCCCCAAGCGGCCCAACGCCCTTTCCGCGTTCCTGGGGAAAATCACCCGCTACATCTCTCTCGACCGCTGGAAGCGGCGCTCCGCCTCCAAACGGGGCGGCGGGCAGACCACCCTGGCCCTGGAAGAACTGGAGGAATGCGTATCCGGCGGAGAAAACCCGGAGGAGCGCCTGGCGAGGAAGGAGTTGCTGGCCCTCGTCAATCGGTTTCTGGAGGATCTCCCGGAAACGGAGCGGCGGGTATTCGTCTGCCGCTACTGGTATTTGGACAGCATTTCAGATATTGCCCAGCGGTTTGATTTTACGGAAAGCAAGGTCAAAACCATGCTCCACAGAACCCGTCAGAAGCTCAGCCGTCAGCTTGAGAAGGAGGGAATGCGATGAAAGCCATCACCTTACTGGAGTCCATCACCGGCATCCGGGACAAATACATTCTGGAAGCCCACGAAGAATCATCTGCCCAGCACAAACGTCCTTCCCGCCGTAAATTCCTGCTCATCGCGGCCATCATTGCTCTAATGCTGCTGCTTGTGGGCTGCGTGGCCTATGTGCTGAGCCTGCGGGATTTGAAAATTGCGGACTTCACCCCAGCCCAGGGACAGTCTGCGACCACAGGCAAAAACGAGATAATCTCCCTCCAGGGCTTTGCGGGAACTCCCGGATACCAGGCGCACCGGGAATGGCTGGAATTTCGGGAAACCTACGATCCCGACGGAAACCTGCTGAACCTTTCACACTTTGACGACTATGTGGAGCCGGAAGAATACCGGGTCTACACCTGCTACACCCGGGAAATGGTGGAGAAGGTGGACGAGCTATGCCAAAAATACGGCCTGAACCGGATCACCAAAGTCTACGTCACCGCGCCGGAGGAAGAGGTCTATGAAGCCGTGGGAATTCCCGGGGTACTGAATCCAAACGCCACGGCGGAGGTTCAGACCTACGGCATCTATTACACCTCCGACGGCTCCTTCCATCTGGAAGGGGATGCCACCCTGGCAGGAGAGGGCTATCCCATTGGTTTCCAATACTCCTGCGTCCGCAAGGACAGCTTCTGCGATTACAGTCTGAACGTGGGAGATATTGACCGCTACGAGCAGTGGCGCATCAGCCTGGACGGCCGTCAGCTTCTTTTGGCTCTGAGCTGGGAAAAGGCCCTGATTCTGGCGGACCTGGACGACTGTTTCATTTCCATTAACATTCTGCTGGGGGAACAGCAAATGTCTCAGGAAGCCCTGGAAGCCTTCGCACGCCTTTTTGACTTCTCCATCTCCCCCCAGCCCATCGATATTGCCGCGACGGACCAGCGGGAGGCAGAGCGGGAGGCTCAGCAGGAGCGCGTCCGCCTGGAAAATTTGCAGGCCACCGCTCCCAGAAGCTATGAGGAATACATCCTTGCCCATCGGGGCGATACAAGCAGCTACTATACCCTTCTGGACTTTGACGGTGATGGGATCGATGAACTGGCCACGGGCTTCGGCGGCCCCCAGGATTATTCCATGCTCTACACTCTGAAAAACGGTTATATGGAGGAGCTTCCTTTCGACGCCTATTACACCGGCTTCTGGATTCGCTGGGCTCAGGACGGCATCCCGGTCATTGAAAGCACACAGGTCCACGGAAACCAGACCTATTTCCTGTTCCTGGAGGTGGACGGCGACACCCTTCGTTATCGGGATTTCCTGAAGCTGGACCCCACTTCCAATGCCGATGCGCCATGGTTCCGCTGTACCAATGCTCCCGGGGAGGATGTGCGCACCTTCCGGGAAAGCCCCATGTACTGGGAGGGGATTTCTCAGGAGACCTACAATTCCATCTGTGACAAATACGCGTACCGGGAACCGGAGGTGCATTATTTCGCCGAGGGCGCCGTGTCCGCCACGGATCTCTATACCCAGTTCCAGAGCCGCTTCCCGGATAAAATGCTCTTCTACATCCAGGACGATTTCGACAACGATGGGGTGCTGGATCTGGCTGTGATGTATGACGGCTGGTTCCGGGCGGTCTGTCTGCTGGACGAGCAGGGAAGGATGCTCACGCAGTGGATTCATGAGGATGGCTTCCTTTTCTATGAAGCCTGCAATGCCGGTACTCAGCAGGTGTCCTACGAAGGGAAACTTCCAGGCTTCACCGAAACCCGGGATGGCGTTGAGTACCACACCTTCCTGCGCATCCTGGGAGATGGCTTTTTCCTGCGGGACTGCCTGCGCTATGACCCCAACGGCGGCGACGCCAAGTGGGCCAAGGCGGAACTGGACACCTGGGATGTGCCCGCAGAATCTATCCCCGAGCAGTGGAAACCCATCTCTCAGCAGGAATACCAGCAGCTCTTAGAGAGCTATCAGGTCTTTGTCTACGAAGCGGGATAATCCCCTTTGAGGATCTGTTATGCACCATCTCAGTTTTCCTCCGTGAACAGATAAATTGTTGTTTACACTACTCGTTTCAAATTTCCTGTCATTGCGAACCAGTCCGAAGACTGGTGTGGCAATCCCCCGGTAAAATGGGG
>JBJEYY010000133.1:0-2069 GCA_051887095.1 Faecousia sp.
TGCGCACTGGCTCGCAATGACAGCGTTTATTTGGTGAGCTAAACAACAATTTATCGCTGAATCGTACGATCATATATCAAAGAGGGAGGACAAGCAATGAAAGACATTCGCATCGGGGCGCTGACTTTGGAGAACTTCAAGTGTCACAAATATCTGCATCTTGATTTAAACGGCGCGGATACGGTAATCTCCGGGGACAATGCCGTGGGGAAAACCAGCATCTACGACGCCTTCGTATGGCTGCTCTGGGGCGGGGACAGCTCGGGAAGCGGCGAAGCGCTCATCCAGGTGAAGCCTCTGACGGAAACCGGCGGCGTGCGGGATCACCGGGCGGTGACCTGGGTAGAGGCGGAGCTGCTGGTGGACGGCAGGCCCCTGCGCCTGAAGCGCTCCTACCGGGAGGTGTGGACCGGGGATCAGGTCTTCGGGGGCCACACCTCGGAATACTATGTGGACGGCGTCCCCTACCGGAAGCAGGAATATCTGCGCCGGGTGGGGGAGCTGGCGGAGGAGGAAACCTTCCGGATGCTGACCAACGTGAAATCCTTCGCCCAGGAGCTGGACTGGCAGCGCAGGCGGGAGCTTCTCTGCCGGGCGGCGGGGCTTCCCGGGGAGCGGGAGCTGATGCAGCGGGAGCCGGAATTCGCGGCCCTGCTGGCCGCCATGGAGGACCGGTCCGTGGAGGACTACCGCCGGTGGCTGAACGCCCAGGTGAAGGATCTGACCCGGGCCGGAAATGAGCTTCCCGCCCGGATCAGTGAATGCGAGAGAAGTCTGCGGCAGGTGGAGGGGGTGGATTTCCACCAGGCGCGGCAGAGGCTTTCCGATCTGACGGGCCGGCAGGAGGCCCTGAACGCCCTGCTCTTTGACCCGGCGGCAGGGGCGGACCGGGCACGGCTGGAGTCTGAGCGCCAGCGGCGGGACTCCCTGCTCCGGGAAACCCGGCACTACCGGGAGGCCCTGGCGGAACTGGACCGCAGGAAAAAGGAGCTCCGGGGTAAGGCATTCCGGGGGGACCGGTGCCCCAGCTGCGGTCAGGCCCTGCCGCCGGACCAGGTTCGCTCCGCCAGGGAGCGGTTTCAGGAACAGCTGCGCCGGGAGGCGGAGCAGCTGGACGCCCGGGAGGAACGGCTCCGCCGGGAGTCCCTCCGGGCCGGGGAGGCCTTGGGGAGCCTGGAGGAGGAGGTGAAGGCGCTGGAAAGCCAAATCCATGAGGAGCCCGGGGAGGAGCTTCGCCGGGAGCTTCAAACGGTGCGCCGGGAGATGGAGGATATCCGGCGGGTGCTGGATCAGGAGGCGCTGAAAACCTACGCCCAAAAGCGGCTGGAAGAGCTTCGGCAGCAGGAGCGGGAAAGCGCCGCGCTCCTGGAGACCTATCAGGACAGGCTCCGGGAGCTGGACCGGTTCGGCCAGTACCGGGCGGGGTTTCTGGAGGAAAGCGTCAACGCCCTGTTCCGGGAGGTTCGGTTCCGGCTCTTCCGGGAGAAGGTGGGCGGCGGTCTGGAGGAACGGTGCGACGTGACCGTAAACGGCGTAAGCTGGGTCAACGTGAACAACGGCGGAAGAATCCGGGCGGGGATGGACATCATCCGCACCCTGTCCCAGGTCTGCGGCCTGGGGCTGCCGCTGTTCATCGACAACGCCGAGGGAGTTACCCGGCTGCCCGAGATGCCCTGTCAGAGGATTTTGCTGCGGGTGGCCCCGGGGGCGCTTCGGGCGGAAAGAGAGGAGGAAGGTACATGGCAGGCGGATCCTTTCAGCAGGTATATGTAAGGTGCCCGTTTTACCGGTTTGACGACGGCAAAAGCCGGATCACCTGCGAGGGCATCCTGGACGGCAGCAATCTGGCCCTGATCTACCGGAGCCGCCAGGATTTCCGGATTCAGATGGACGTATTCTGCTGCCAGCACTACAAAAACTGTGAGGTGTATGGGATGCTGATGGAAAAATACGATGAGGGCTGAGAACAAAGATTTCATCGGCAGGCAGAAAAATTGGTGTTTGCCGAATATACGCTGTCATTGCGAGCCAGTGCTCACACTGGCGTGGCAATCCCCCGGTTGAAAGGA
>JBJEYY010000134.1:0-11330 GCA_051887095.1 Faecousia sp.
CTTTCAACTGGGGGATTGCCACACCAGTCTGCGGACTGGTTCGCAATGACAGATTTTTGGGTACATATAGTGTAAACAACAATTTATCTCATTCCCTATTTCTTTCTCCGTGGGCGGTAGAGGAGTTCTCGGGCTCCCGCGGCGAGGAGCAGGGCGCCGAAGAGCTTTTGCAGCAGGGCGGTGTCTAAGTGGAGCAGGGAAAAAAGGGCGGCGCTGAGGCATCCGGCGCAGATCGCGGGGAGAATTTTCCGGAAGGGAACGCCCTCCCGGCGGCGCAGCAGGGTGGCGAGAATGGCCCCCGGGAGAAAGAACAGCAGGTTGATGCTCCGGGCTTGACGGGGGTCCATGCCCTGCACCAGGGTCAGCCACAGAATCAGCACGCTCCCGCCGCCGGTGCCCAGGCCGGAGAGAAAGCCCAGCACCGACGAAACCGCCAACGCAATCAAAAAGCCTGCCATAGATACCGGACCCCTCCCCATAGAATCAATACCCCCAGCCCTCTGTGCAGCCAGCGAGTTGGGATTTTTTTGCCCCAGAGCCCCGCCAGGCTCCCGCCCAGGGCGCTGCCCAGAAGGTAGGGCAGGGAATCGCTCCAGGCAATCTCCCGGGTAAACAGCAGCGACACCACGCAGATAGGGGCGATGATGGCCACGGAGGAGGGAAAAATCTCCTCCTCTTCCAGGGCCGTGAAGGCGGTGAGCATGGGCACCAGCAGCATCCCGCCCCCGGCCCCCAGCAGACCGTTGACGGCTCCGGCGCACGCTCCCGCCAGAATCATGCCGGTCAGAAGCCTTTTGTGCATAAAAAAGCACCTCCCGGGAAAGCATTCCACGGGAGGCGCTGTTTATTCAGAGACTTAGGCAAGGGTCATGCTCATGGGCAGGTACTTGGTTTCGCCGGGGACCACGGTCCAGGCCTCCAGGAGGGCATCGTACCAGGCCTCCATGTCCGCGTTCTTCAGATCGTTTGTGATCATGGAATCCCGGTAGGTCAGCGCGCTTTCCCCACAGTAGTACATCACGTGGTAGCCGTACTCGGTCTCCACAATGCCGGTATCGCCGGCCTTGCGGCTGTCGTCCACGGCCCAGTTCTTGAAGGAAGCGACGTAGTTGGAGGCGGGGGAGATGTCCTCGTACAGACCGCCGGATTCGGCGGAGGCGGTGTCGTCGGTCTTCTCCGTGGCCAGGGCAGCAAAGCTGTCCTCGGTGGCGTCGCCGGACTTCCACTGGGCCAGGATTTCTTCGGCCTGGGCCTTGGCGGCGGCCTTCTCCTCGTCGGAGTAGGTGGTGGCGCCGTTTTCATCGGTGGTGCCGCCCTCGAAGGCCACCAGAATGTGGCGGACGTTGTCCATGGGCTGCTGGTTATCATTGCGGCCGGTATACCACACGATGTAGTAGCCCGTGGTGCTGGTCACCTCGGCGCCGCTGTCGTCGGTGGAGACGGTGGTTCTGGGAATGGCTGCCAGGTCACCCTCCTTCCGGCTTCCGGCCAGCCAGGCGGCCACGTCGGAATCGATGGAGGTATAGAGCTTGTCCGTATAGCTGCTGCTGGAAACGGGGGTTTCGGTGCCCTGGTTGATGGACAGGGCGGCAATGGCCTCGTTCAGAGCCTCCAGGGAGGTGATGGTCTCGGCATCGGTCAGAGTCTTGACAGCGGCCTCCGCGGCGGCGGAAGCGGCGGCGCGCTCCTCGTCGGTATAGGTGGTGGTGCCGTTTTCATCGGTGGTGCCCCCCTCCAGGAACTTGGAGACGGACAGATAGTAGGAATTGTAGTCGAAGGAGCTGTAGGTGTCGAAGCTGTCCTTCTCGGCCTCCCGCAGAGCGGCATCATCATAGGTCAGGGACTCGGCGTGGGCGGTGTAGTAGGAGCTTGCCAGAGCGGAGCGGCGGCAGTATTCCCGGTAGGATTCTTCGGTGGAGCCCTTGCCGTACATGGCCTTCAGATAGCTCTCCACATCGGAGAAGCCGTAAATCTGGGCGTAGAGACTCATGGTGCTGATGGTGTTCTCCACGCTGGCCTCCTCGGTTTCGCTGAGGGTGTGGCCCGCGGCCTCGGCGGCGGCGCTGAGGGCGTAGATGCTGCGGACGTTGTCCTGGGCCATGCCCAGCAGGAAGTCGGCCCAGGTCTCCCCGGTTTCGGGATTATAGACCTGGCTGTCCAGGGCGGCGGAGGGGTCCATCATGAACTGAAGATAGCTGGAGTTCTGGGAGTAGTAGTTGCGGACATAGTCCACGAAGTAGTAGGACATCTCCGCGCTGCTGACGGTTTCGTCTCCTACGGTCATGGCGACGGACTTCCGCTCCCGGATGCCGCTGTTGGAGATGGACTGGCTGATGCCCACGGCCAGGGCGACCACCACCATAACGACCAGAACGGTGACGAAGGCGGCGGTGTACAGTTTCAGTTTCTTCGCTTCCTTCTGCTCGGCCACCTGACGCTCGGTGAGCTTGGAGCCGTCCTGAGAATTGCGAAGCTTTTTCTTGCTGGATGCGCTCATGTGATCATTTCCTCTCGTTTGTCCTAAATGGTCCCGCTTGCAAACCATTCAGGATGCAAACAGACTAAGGTATTATACCCGAAAAGAATCCGGGTTTCAAGAGGGAAAGATACGGAAAACCGGGAAAATAAAAAAGTTTACGATTTTTTCGCGAAGAGCCCGGCGGGAAGGGGGGGGGGGGAACCGCCGCGCTGACGGGGTACGGGACATACGACGGTAAATTGTTGTTTACAAGTGCGCACTGAATAAAACGCTGTCATTGCCACGCCAGTGCGCACACTGGCGTGGCAATCCCCCGGTTAGAGGGGAAATGTACCGAAACGCGCCCAAAAAACGTGGATTGTTACGGTTTTTGGTGGTAATCGTTACCTGTTTCCTTTCAACCGGGGGATTGCCACACCAGGCTGCGGCCTGGTTCGCAATGACAGAAAACTTGAAACGTGTAGTGTAAACAACAATTTATCTGCGGATGGACAAAAAAACATGGGGGGCCGGAGCCCCCCATGTCACCCCGCTTCGGCCGTGACACATCCAATTATGACCTGCACGAAAAGGCAGGTGGGTTGCCGCTCCCGACCATCACTGCTCCCAACGTCCATCCATCGTCAAAGCGCGGACGGGAGGTCTGCAAACAGGCCGGGAAGTCTAACTTCCCTAGTAAAAAATGTGGGTCCAAAAGGACATGTCACGCACCAAGCAGGAAATCAATCAGTCCGCTTCCTCTTCGTAGAGGGAATCCATAATCAGGTCGTACACCGTTTCCAGCTCGACCTCATCCTCGATGGCGCACAGAATCTCTTCGCCGTCCTCCTCTACGGATTTCAGGATGCTGACCTCCAGCTCCTTGGTCTCGCCGCTGTCCGCAGGAACCACCGCCAGGTAGGTGCTTCCGTTATAATCCAGGGTGGAAAGGACCTCCAGCTCGTATTCCGTGCCGTCCTCATCCTCGATGGTGATGAAGTCGGAGCCATACTGATCCTCCATTCGGGATCCTCCTTCCGGGTTTCGTTCATGCTCCTATTCTAGCGCCTGGGAAGCGTAAAATCAAGAGGAATTTATTCCCCCGGAAAAGAATGCGCCTCAGGAAAAGAAGTCCTCCAGAAGCCCGGCCAGCTCCTGGGGAGTTTCCGCCGGGATCCCGGAGCGCAGGGCCGCCTGGTCCGCCGGGGGGAAGAGGGCCACCCGGTAGGGAAGCGTCCGGAAAAGGGCTCCGGTTTCTGCGTCAAACAAAGCCGCGTACTCTCCATGGCAGCCAAGAACCATGCCAAGCAGGAAAAGCGCCGTCAGGGCTCGTTTCTTCATTCTATGCATACGCGCCTCCTTTGTGACCATAGTATTTCCGGGATTGAAACGGTTATGATGTAAGATGTTGGAAACGGCGATGGGAGAGGGAAGAGAAATTGTTGTTTAGCGTAGCAAAAAACGCTGTCATTGCGAACCAGTCCGCAGACTGGTGTGGCAATCCCCCAAGGTTTTAGGCCGCTTTTCGCCCCGTTTCCCCATTTTACCGGGGGATTGCCACGCCAGTGTGCGCACTGGCTCGCAATGACAGCGTTTTTTGAGAGCGAATGCGTAAACAACAATTTATCGGCCCGGGCGGGTGGGGTGGATTTTATGGAATATTCATAAATTGGGTCTTTCGTTTTTGGAGGGCGTGTGATATAATCGTATGCGTGGTTTTATGCCCTGATCTTGTTTAGCGTACCGGGCCTTTTCCAAGGCCGGGTATTTGGAGGTTTTTCCTATGGCAAATCGAAATGTTTTCGGAAGACGCGGCAGAAAGCCCAGGCAGGATTGGAATCCCGGGTGGATTCTCAAGATTCTGTACACCCTGGGCTCCGCGGCCTTGTCCGTGCTGAAAATCGCGGTGGGCGCCGCGGCGACGGTGGTGCTGATCGTGCTGGTGTGCGGCGTGATCTTCGTAGGCACCCTGGGGGACTATCTGCAGAACGACATCCTCACCGAGGCCTCCAACTGGTCCATGGACGACTATGACCTGGAGGAAACGTCCTTTCTGTACTATGTGGACAAGGACGGAAACATTCAGCTGCTGCAGCAGATTTACACCACCA
Organism: Faecousia sp.; assembly: GCA_051887095.1. Taxonomy (GTDB): domain Bacteria; phylum Bacillota; class Clostridia; order Oscillospirales; family Oscillospiraceae; genus Faecousia. The sequence continues at coordinate 4,570 of JBJEYY010000134.1, forward strand.
CCGACCGGCAGTGGGCCTCCCTGGAGGAAATTCCCCAGGCCCTGATTGACGCCACCGTGGCCATTGAGGACAAGCGGTTTTACGAGCATCAGGGTGTGGACTGGATTACCACGGTGAAGGCCTGTGTGAACATGTTCTTCGGCGGGGACTCCCAGTTCGGCGGCTCCACCATCACCCAGCAGCTCATTAAGAACGTCACCGACGAAAACAGCGTCACCGTGCAGCGGAAGGTCATGGAGATTTTCCGGGCCCAGATGTTCGAAAAGGAATACGACAAGAACGTCATCATGGAGCAGTACCTGAACCGAATCTACCTGGGCAAGGGCTGCTACGGCGTCAAGAGCGCGGCGGCGGCCTACTTCGGCAAGGAGCTGCAGGCGCTGACTCCCGCCGAGTGCGCCAGCCTCATCAGCATTACCAACAACCCCTCCCTGTTCAATCCCTACTCCACCAATGTATTTATGTACAAGGGAGAGGAGCGGGACGGCGCGGGCAGAAACCGCTACCGCCAGCTGAACGTCCTCAGCGAAATGCGCAATCAGGGCTACCTGACAGAGGCGGAATATGAGGAAGCTGTGGCTCAGGAGATGGTGTTCAAGGAGGGCATTGACAACGCCGACCGCTGGGCGGTATGCGAGCAGTGCGGCTATCAGGGCACCGTGGGCACCTTTGCCAACGAAGGGGACAACTACTACTGCCCCCAGTGCGGCAGCCAGACCCATGTGAGCGTGGATGCCAGCCAGCATGTTTACTCCTGGTTCGTGGACGCGGTGCTTATTGATGTGGCAGGGGAGCTGGCCCGCCAGGACGGCCGGGAATGGGACGACCTGGATGAAACCACCCGCAACTACTATCTGGAACGGATTCAGAAGGGCGGCTACCATATCTACACCACCCTGGACATGGAGGTTCAGGAGCAGGTGGACAGGATTTACACCGACTTAAGCAACATTCCCACCACCCGCAGCACCCAGCAGCTCCAGTCCGGCATTGTGGTGGTTGACAACAGAACCGGCGACGTGGTGGCCCTGTCCGGCGGTGTGGGGGAGAAGGATACCTTCTTCGCCTACAACAAGGCCACCCAGGCCAAGCTCCAGACCGGCTCCGCCCAGAAGCCTATTTCCGTATACGCCCCCGCCTTTGAGAAGGGAGTTGCCAGCCCCGCCACCGTGGTGAAGGATCTGCCTGTGACCTACGAGGGCGGCGCCTGGCCCAAGAACGACAACCGGAAATACAATTATTCCAGAACCATTTTCAACGGCATCGTTTACTCGGTTAATACCATTTCCGCCCGGACGGTGGAAATGGTTGGCTATGATTATGCCTTCAACTTTGCCAAGTACAACCTGGGCCAGTCCTATCTGACGGAGGATTATCCCCTGGCCAACGGCCAGAGCCTGAACGACCTGGGCCAGTCCCCCCTGGCACTGGGCGCGCTGACCGTGGGCGCTACGGTGCGGCAGATGGCCCAGGCCTATGCCACCTTCCCCAACGACGGCGTGTTCCGGGAGGCGAGGCTTTTCACCAAGGTCTACAACGGTCAGGGCCAGCTGGTGCTGGACAACACCCAAGAAACCAAGCGGGTGCTCAGCGAGAAAACCGCCAACTATATGAACTACTGCCTGTATAACGCCGCAAACCAGGGCACCGGCGGCGCGGCCATCTTCGGCGGGCAGAATATCGCCGGAAAAACCGGCACCACCTCCAGCAACCGGGACCGCTGGTTCTGCGGCTATACCAGCCACTACACCGCGGCAGTCTGGTGCGGCTACAACCAGCCGGAGGAAATCCGCCTTACCGGCAATACGGCCAACCCCGCCGCCCGGCTGTGGAAGATGGTTATGCAGCCGATCCACCAGGGCCTTAGCAATGAGCCCCTGTACAACGGCAACGCCTTCCGCACGGTGGCGGTGTGCCTGGATTCCGGGAAGCTGGCCACGGATGCCTGCCGGTCCGATGTCCGGGGGGACCGGGTGGCCTATGTGAACTGCTACCCCGAGGATGCCCCCACCCAGAGCTGCGACAAGCATGTGTACGTGGACTACTGCGTCACCGGCGGCGGTGTGGCGACGGACTACTGCTATATGTATCCGGACGCGGATGTGCAGAGCCGCTCCCTGGTCAGGCTGACCCGGGAGGAGGTCAACGAGATCCGCAGCGCCCTGGCTGTGGGACTGGTGGATATCTACGGCAATGACGGCTATGTGTATCTGGTGGACCGGGACGGGGATCCCATCAGCTGGTACGGCTTCAACGGAAACGCCAACTCCGGCTATGACGCCCCCTACCTGATGTGCCCGCTCCACGGCGACGCGTATTATGACGAGTTCCCGGAGGAGGACCCCGACTGGCCCTGGGGAGACGACTACAACGACGGAGATTACGAAGATCCCGACGGAGTCGGTTAATTCCGGTAAAGGAGAGAGAAACCCATGCTATGGATTTCCGATGAATGGAAGGATTATGAAGTCCTGGATGCCACCGACGGCGAGCGGCTGGAGCGCTGGGGAAAGTATATCCTGGTGCGGCCGGATCCTCAGGTGATCTGGAATACCCCCCGCTCCGCACCCGAGTGGAGGCGCTACGATGCCCGGTATATCCGCTCCAGCACCGGCGGAGGCCGGTGGTCGGAGCATACCCTGCCGGAGCGGTGGCAGATCCGGTATAAGGATTACCTGACCTTCAACGTCAAGCCCATGAACTTCAAGCACACCGGGGTGTTCCCGGAGCAGGCCGCCAACTGGGACTATATCCGTCAGAAGGTGTCGTCGGCGGGCAGGCCGGTGCGGGTTCTGAACCTCTTTGCCTATTCCGGCGGCGCTACCCTGGCCGCGGCGGCCGGAGGCGCGGAGGTATATCACGTGGACGCCTCCAAGGGCATGGTTGCCTGGGCCAAGGAGAACGCCGCCGCCTCCGGCCTTGCGGAGAAGCCCATCCACTGGATTGTGGACGACTGCGGCAAGTTTATCCAGCGGGAAATCCGCCGGGGCCGCCGCTACGACGGCATCATCATGGACCCGCCCAGCTATGGCCGGGGGCCCAGCGGGGAAATCTGGAAGATGGAAACCAGCTTCTACCCCTTCCTGCTGGAAACCGCCAAGCTGCTCACCGGAAATCCTCTGTTCGTGATTATCAATTCCTACACCACGGGTCTGGCCCCTTCGGCGGTGTCCTACGCGGCGGATGTGGTGTTCGGAAGAGGCCACGGCGGCCATACCGCTGCCGGGGAGCTGGGACTGCCGGTGCGGGAATCCGGCCTGGTGCTGCCCTGCGGCGCCACAGGCAGATGGACCCCCTGAGAGGATGTGGAGTAAATTGAGTGAAATCATTTCTGTGGAGCACCTGGCCTACAGTTATCCCGGACCCGAGGAGGGGAAGGGAATCCAGGTGTTCGAGGACCTGAACCTGAAGGTGGAGGAGGGCAGCTTTGTGGCCATTCTGGGCTCCAACGGCTGCGGAAAATCCACCCTTGCCAAGCACTTCAATTCCATCCTGCTTCCCTGCGGAGGCAAGGTGTATGTGTGCGGCATGGATACCTCCCGGGAGGATCTGGTCATGGCGGTCCGCCGGAGGGTGGGCATGGTGTTCCAGAACCCGGACAACCAGATTGTCTCCAACGTGGTGGAGGAGGATGTGGCCTTCGGCCCGGAGAATCTGGGCGTTGCCAGCCCCGAAATCCGCCGCCGGGTGGACAGAGCCCTTCAGCAGGTGGATATGTTTGAATACCGGGAGCACGCGCCCCATCTGCTCTCCGGAGGTCAGAAGCAGCGCATCGCCATCGCGGGGGTTATTGCCATGGAGCCCAAGTGCATCGTCCTGGACGAGCCCACCGCTATGCTGGATCCCCGGGGCCGCCGGGAGGTTATGGAAACCGTCGGACGGCTGAATCAGGAGAAGGGCATCACCGTGGTGATGATTACCCACCACATGGACGAGGCGGCCAAGGCTAAGCGGGTGGTGGTGCTGCACAAAGGGAAGGTGGCGGCGGACGGAACGCCCCGGGAGGTGTTCTCCCAGCCGGAGCTGCTGCACAGCCTGGGCCTTGCCGCTCCGGAGACCGTAGAGCTGTGTTTTGAACTGAACAAGGAAGGCTTTTCGCTGCCCCTGGATGCCCTGGAGCCGGAGGAATGCGCGCAGATACTCTACGAAGCTGTGGGCTGTGTGAGATCTGACCCGTAGGAGGAAAAGAGATTGGAACCGATTCTGCAGGTGAAGAACCTAAACTATATTTACAGCATTGGCACGCCCTTTGAGCACCAGGCTCTGAAGGACGTGTCCTTCTGCGTCCACCGGGGGGAATTTATCGGAATCATCGGTCATACCGGCTCCGGAAAATCCACCCTGATGCAGCAGCTCAACGGCCTTTTGAAACCCACCTCCGGCAGCGTGATTCTGGATGGGCAGGATATCTGGTCGGACAAGAAGCTGACCCGGCAGGCCCGGTTCCGGGTGGGACTGGTATTCCAGTACCCGGAATACCAGCTCTTTGAGGAAACGGTGTACAAGGACATCGCCTTCGGTCCCGGCAACATGGAGCTGCCCCAGCAGGAGATCGACCGCCGGGTCCGGGAGGCTGCCGGCTTCGTAGGGCTGACCGACGAGCAGCTGAAGGCTTCCCCCTTTGACCTGTCCGGCGGACAGAAGCGCCGGGTGGCCATCGCGGGGGTCATCGCCATGGAGCCGGAGGTGCTGATCCTGGACGAGCCCACCGCGGGATTGGACCCCGCCGGAAGGGCGGAGATTCTGGGCAACATCGAAAGCTACCGCAAGGCGAAGAACGCCACCATTATGATGGTCAGCCACTCCATGGAGGATGTGGCCAGGCTCACTGACCGGCTGATGGTTATGAACGGCTCCCAGCTTGCCATGGATGGGACGCCCGGGGAGATTTTTACCCAGGCGGAGCGTCTGGTGGAAATGGGACTGAACATCCCCCAGGTGACCCAGGTGTTCCTGCGGCTGCGGAAAATGGGCCTCCCCGTGGAGAATGTCTACACCCTGGAGCAGGCCGTGGAGGCGCTGAAGGCGCTGAAAGGAGGCCGTGCCCATGCTTAAGGACATTACCCTGGGCCAGTATTTCCCGGGCCATTCCCCGATTCACCGCCTGGACCCCAGAACCAAGCTCATCGGCCTGATGGGCTACATTGTGGCGCTGTTCATCGCCAAAAGCTGGATTTCCTATGCCGTGATGCTTGTTTTCCTGGTGGCCATGATCCGCATTTCCACCATCCCGCCCAAGTCCGTTGTCAAGGGCATGAAACCCCTGGTGATGATTCTGGTGTTTACGGGCATCCTGAATCTGTTCTTTACCGGGGGCGAAACGGTGCTGCTTCGGATTTGGAAGCTCACCATTACCAAGGAGGGCCTGACCCGGGCGATTTTCATGATGGGAAGAATCCTGATGCTGATTACGGGCACCTTCCTGATGACCTTCACCACCTCTCCCATCTCCCTGACGGACGGCCTGGAGTCGCTGATGGGACCTTTAAAGAAGTTCCACATGCCGGTGCATGAGCTGAGCATGATGATGTGCATTGCCCTGCGGTTCATCCCTACCTTAATTGAGGAAACCGATAAGATCATGTGCGCCCAGAAGGCCCGGGGCGCGGACTTTGAAACCGGGAGCCTGCTGAAGCGGGCCAAGGCCCTGGTGCCCATCTTAGTGCCCCTGTTCATCAGCGCCTTCCGCCGGGCGGACGAGCTGGCGACCGCCATGGAGTGCCGCTGCTACCAGGGCGGCGAGGGCCGCACCAAGATGAAGCTGCTCCGCTATACCCGGCGGGATTTCGGGGCTTTCACTGTGATCGCGGCGCTGCTGGCGTTGATCACGGTGCTGGCATCCTTCGGACTGTGAGGAAGAAATGCGCAATATCGCCCTTGTACTGACCTATCTGGGGACAGCCTACCACGGCTGGCAGGTGCAGAAGAATCTTCCCACCGTGGCGGAAACCATGGAAAAAGCCGCCGCCGCCGTGGTGGGCCACAGCGTCCACATGACCGGCTGCGGCCGCACCGACGCCGGGGTTCACGCCCGGTGCTATGTGGCGAATTTCCGGACCAGCTCCACCATTCCCGTGGAGCGGCTGCCCTATGCGCTGAATACCCATCTGCCCTGTGACATCGTGGTCACCAGGGCCTTTGAGGTCCACGAGAATTTCAACGCCATCGGCTCCTGCAGCCGGAAGGAATATACCTACCAGATTTACAATTCCCGGCTGAAGGACCCGTTTTATGTGAACCGCGCCTGGTTCTATCCCCGGCACTTAGACGAGGATGTGATGCAGCGGGCGGCGGACAGTTTTGTGGGCACCCACGATTTTGCCGCGGTAAGAAGCGTGGGAACGGATGTAAAATCCACGGTCCGCACCGTATACTATTATAAGGTAGAGCGAGTGGGGAATCTCGTCACCTTGAAGGTCTGCGCCAACGGCTTTCTGTACAACATGGCCCGGGCCATGGCGGGCACCGTGGTCTATGCCGCCGAGGGGAAGATCCACCCGGAGGAAATCGGAGAGATTCTGGACTCCGGCAACCGCACCGCCGCCGGACCCACGGTTCCCGCCGGAGGACTGTACATGACGAAGCTGTGGTACGACGACGGGATCGAAAAATTTGAGGTTGGCAGTGACTGGACGCGATGAGCCAATCCGTTGCAGGATTCGCTCCTGCCCAGTGCTGCTGCGAAAAATTGTTGTTTACATTACATGTTCCAAGTTTTCTGTCATTGCGAACCAGGCCGCAGCCTGGTGTGGCAATCCCCC
>JBJEYY010000135.1:0-2044 GCA_051887095.1 Faecousia sp.
CAGTCTGCGGACTGGTTCGCAATGACAGATTATTTGGAACGTGTAGTGTAAACAATATTTTATCGTTCCGTCCCAATCCCCATCCCTGAAAGGAAAGCTCTGTCATGAAACGAACCAAATTATCCGCCCGTGTACTCCCCAACTATTCCTGGGGGGAGGAATGTATGAATACCGTCACCCATATCGTGGGCGGCGGGCTGGCCGTGGCCGCGCTGGTTTTGTGCGTGGTTCGCGCTGCCCTCCGGGGGAATCCCTGGGGTGTGGTGTCTTCGGCCGTCTACGGTGTCAGCATGGTAGCCCTGTATACCGTGTCCAGCGTCTACCACGGCCTGCGCCCGGGTATGGGCAAGAAGGTGATGCAGGTGGTGGACCACTGCACCATCTACTTTTTGATTGCGGGCACCTACACCCCCGTGGTGCTCAGCGCCCTGCGGCCGGTCTATCCCGGCCTTGCCTGGGGCTTGTTCGCCTTCGAGTGGGCCCTGGCAGCTCTGGCCTGCGCCCTCACCGCCATTGACCTGAAGCGCTACAATGTGTTCTCCATGATCTGCTATATCGGCATGGGCTGGGCGGTAATTCCCTTTGCCCGGCAGACACGGATCACCATGACCGCCCCAGGCTTCTGGCTCCTGCTCACCGGCGGCATTGCCTACACCATTGGCGCGGTTCTCTACGGCCTGGGAGGCAAGCTCAAATGGATGCATTCCGTATTTCACATCTTCGTGGTCCTGGGCAGCGTTCTCCAGTTCTTCGCCGTATTCCTCTACGCCCTGTGAACCCGGAGAAATTTCTCAAACCCATTGCCTCAGCACGACAAATTGGTTTTTTGTCGGTGTGCGTCCCAAATTACCTGTCATTGCGAACCAGTCCGCAGACTGGTGTGGCAATCCCCCAAGGATTTAGGACCGTTTTCGTCCCGTTTCCCCTCTAACCGGGGGATTCCCACGCCAGTGTGCGCACTGGCTCGGAATGACAGGAAATTTGTGGTGTACACCGACAAACTCCCAATTTGTCGCTTCGCTGTTTGTTCCCAGCCGAAAAAACCCCCACCGGTTGCCCGGTGGGGGATCGATTTTTGTTTGCTTCAGCGCTCAGGCGGTTTTCCGCTTACACTCTGCGCTTCTTGCCAACCACGTAGACAGCGGCGGCAGCCAGGCCGGAGACCAGCATCATGGTCATGGCGGTGCTCAGGATGTAGTCACCGGTCTTGGGGTTGGTGGAGTCGGCGGTGCTGGAAGCAGTGCCGGAGGTCAGGACCACATGGATCTTCACGGTGCCGTTGGAATCCACGGTGACGGACTTAGCCTGCATGGGCTTCTTGCCGTCCAGCAGATCCTGGAACGCGTCCTCAGCGTACAGGCCCTCGTACTTGGGGGACTTGTAGTACTTCTTCAGCAGGGTGGTCACATCGGTATCGGTGACGGTGTCGCCCTTCTTGAAGCCGTCCATCTCGTAAATCACGGGAGTGGCGGTAGCCTTCTTGCTGTGGACGCACAGCAGAACGTCAGCCTCGGTAGCGCTCTTGACCTTCACAACGATGCTCTGGGAGCCGTTGGCAACCAGGTTCTGCTCGGTCAGCAGCTCCTTGCCGGTGTGGTTGTAGTAGTAGCGGGGATTCCAGACATAATCATCGCCGTAGGCCTTCTGGATCAGGGCATCCACGCGGTCCTTGTTGTTGTACAGCCAGTCAAAGGCGTTGGCGCCGGTGGGCAGCGCAATGGAGTCGATCTCCTTGGTCTCTCTCAGCACACTGCCGACATAGTACTTGACGAACACACGGACGGTATCGGTGTCAATGGGATCCTCGGTGATGTAGGCGTAGTAGGTATCGGCGTACCGGGCGCTTTTCCAGGACAGGCCGCTGTAGATCCGCTCGCCCTTACCATTGGGCTCGGAATACCAGCCCTTGAAGTACTGGCCCTTATTAACCTCAGGAGTGGGCAGCTCGATGGCCTTGTCTTCCTCAACAGGAACAACGGAGAACACCTTGTCGCCCTTCATCAGAGTAATCTTGGTGATCAGAACAGGCTCGGTCTCAGTGGGC
>JBJEYY010000135.1:2144-11325 GCA_051887095.1 Faecousia sp.
TCGGTGGGCTTGGGCTCGGTGGGCTTGGGCTCGGTGGGCTTGGGCTCGGTGGGCTTGGGCTCGGTGGGCTCAGTCTCAGTGGGCTCGGTGGGGGCGGTCTTGGGGTTCAGCTCCAGGGTCAGAGCGTAATCCTCGGGAGCCTCATCCTTGAGCCAGGTGTAGTGCAGCACATTGCCGGTAACAGCCTCTGTCACATTGTTGGCATACCACGCACCGAAAACCTTGTCGGAAGCGTCCTTCACCAGGCCGGTAGCAGGATCCATGGCGTAAGCTTCATCCAGGGTAACATCGGTGTCTGCAGGGATCGTGATGGACTTGTCGTAGGTCTTACCATTGAACTTGACCGCAACAGGAACCGTAATCGCGCCGGTTTCCTCATTGACGGTCTTCGCGAATACCTGGAACGGGATTGCGCAGACCAGCATCGCGACAACCAGCAGCAGGCTCATCAGCTTCTTACTAGCTTTCATAATTCATACCTCCTAAAGAATATGATACTTTTTTCGAAACCCACCGTACCCCGTTGGTCTTACCCAACCCGGCAGGCTCCGGCAGCTGTTTCATGGCTGTATTATAGCGCAAGCGCACCGGATTGTCAATAGGAAAATTACAAAAGATTACAAAAATATTTACGGGTCGGTTACAGGTATTACGTCTGTCTGTTTTCTCTGTAAAAAGTTCCTCTTTTCCCGTGACAAACGTTACAATCAGGAAAAAGTGATTGCATTTTCTTACCATTCATGATACCATATTACCCGGACAAATCCCTTCCGTTTTCCTTCTTCAGAAAATCTTAAGAACTCTCCCGCGCCCCACCCTCTACATTTTGTAACCACCCGGAAAGAAAGCTCCGGATTGCCGCTTGTCCCCCTCCCCGAACCCCGGCAGAGCGATCAATTGGTGTTTGTAAGTGTGCGTTCCAAATTTTCTGTCATTGCGAGCCAGTTCGCAAACTGGCGTGGCAATCCCCCGGTTGAATGGAACCAGGTAACGATTACCACCAAAAATCGCAATATCTCCCACTCTTCAGGGCGCGTTTCGGTACATTTCCCCTCTAACCGGGGGATTGCCACGCCAGTGTGCGCACTGGCTCGCAATGACAGTTCTTTTAGTGCAGTAAACACCAATTTGTCTTTCCGCTCAGGGAAACCGACATGCACATGAATTCCGTAACGACCCACTGTCAACGATATATAAGGAGGCTTTCATCATGTTTTACAAGAACGCGAGAATTTTTACAGCCGATTTCCGGTTCCATACCGGCGCCTTTGAGGTAAAGGACGGCCGTTTCGGCAAAATTCTTCCCGATACCGTCCCCGAGGACGCGGTGGACCTGGGCGGAGCCACGGTGATCCCCGGCCTGGTGGATGTCCACAGCCACGGCAACTCCGGCGCAGACTTCTCCGACGGCAGCCTGGAGGGTCTGCGCGCCATGGCCCGGTGGTACGCCCGCGTCGGCGTCACCTCCTTCGCCCCGGCCTCCATGACCTTGCCCTACGACGTGCTGGAGAAGGCCTTCGCCACCGCCCGGGCTCTGGCGGACGAGCCCGCGGAGGATGCCGCCCGGCTTATGGGCATCCAGATGGAAGGTCCCTACTTCTCCTACAAGAAGCGGGGCGCCCAGAACCCGGACTACCTGAAGGAACCGGATTTTGAGGGCTTCAAAAAGCTGTACGACGGCTGCGGCGGCCTGATCCGGATCGTGGACGTAGCCCCGGAGCTTCCCGGCGCGGCGGAATTTGCGGAAAAGGCATCGAAAAAATGCACCGTGTCCGTTGCCCACACGGATTCGGACTACGACCATGCCAAGGCTGTCTTTGACGCGGGGGCCACCCACGTGACCCACCTGTACAACGCCATGCCCCCCATCAGCCACCGCAATCCCGGCGTCATCCCCGCCGCGGTGGAGAACCCCAACGTTCGGGCAGAGCTGATCTGCGACGGCTACCACATCCACCCGGCCGCTGTACGGCTGGCCTTTTCCATGTTCGGAGGGGAGCGGATGGTGCTTGTTTCCGACTCCGGGCGCTGCGCGGGAATGCCCGAGGGCAGCAAATTCGAGCTGGGCGGCCAGGATGCCTGGCTCCGGGACGGCGTGGCCCGTCTGGCGGACGGCACCATCGCCTGTTCCGCGGCCAGCCTCTGGCAGTGCCTGGTGAACGCCGTTCGCTTCGGCGTGAAGGAGGAGGACGCCGTCCGGGCCGCCACCTACAACCCCGCCTGCGCCATCTCCGCCCAGTCCCAGATCGGCTCCATCGAAGAGGGCAAATTCGCCGACTTCCTGGTCTGCGCCCCGGACTACAGCAGCAAAACCGTCTACCTGGGCGGCAAAGAACTGTAAACACCTTCGAACGATAAATTGGTGTTTGGCACGCTAAAATAGAACTGTCATTGCGAACCAGTCCGCTTAAGTGGTGTGGCAATCCCCCAACTCTTCAGGATGCTGTGGTAGACGTTTTCCCTGTTTTTCTGAGTTCTCGGAAAATCCGGGGGATTGCCACGCCAGTGTGCGCACTGGCTCGCAATGACAGCGTTTAATTTACAAACACCAATTTACCGTTCCATCCCTTTCCATTCCGATTCCATCACGAGGTAATTATGCGAAACCCACTGATCGCGGACAGGGCGTTTTACCGCCGTGTCCTGGGGGTAGCCGTCCCCATCATGATTCAAAACGGCATTACAAACTTTGTATCCCTGCTTGACAACATTATGGTAGGCCAGGTGGGCACCATTCCCATGAGCGGCGTGTCCATCGTCAACGGTCTGGTGTTCGTCTTTAACCTGTGCGTCTTCGGGGCCTGCTCCGGGGCGGGAATCTTCACCGCCCAGTTCCGGGGCTCCCAGGATCACGAGGGCATCCGCCACACCTTCCGGTTCAAGCTGTTCATCTGTCTGCTTCTGTCCGCCCTGGGCACGGCCATCTTCCTGCTGGGGGGCACCGGGCTCATCGGGCTGTACCTCCAGGGCGACGGCGACGCCCTCACCGCCGCCGGGGCCATGGACTACGGTCTTAAGTACCTGCGGGTCATCATCTGGGGCTTCCTGCCCTTCGCCCTGTGCAATGCCTACTCCGGCACCCTCCGGGAAACCGGGGAAACCGTGGTACCCATGGTGGGCGGCATCACGGCGGTATTTGTGAACCTGATTCTCAATTACGTGCTGATCTTCGGCCACTTCGGCGCTCCCGCCATGGGCGTGGAGGGCGCGGCCCTGGCCACGGTGATCTCCCGGTTCGTGGAGCTGATCCTGGTAGCCGGCTGGACCCATCTGCACCCGGAGCGCAACCCCTTTATCCGGGGCGCCTACCGTTCTGCCTACATCCCGGGCAGGCTCCTGTGGGGGATCACGGTGAAGGGTATGCCCCTGCTGGTCAACGAATTCCTCTGGTCCACCGGCGTCGCCATTCTGAATCAGTGCTACTCCACCTGCGGCCTGGACGTGGTGCCCGCCATGAACATTGCCAGCACCATGTCGAACCTGTCCAGCGTGGTATTTATGGCCATGGGCAACGCCGTGGGCATCCTCATGGGACAGATGCTGGGAGCGGGCCTGCCCGAGCGGGAGGTACGGGATTCCAACCGGAAGCTCCTCGCCATCTCCGTGGCCTCCGGTGTGGTGTTCGGAGCATTGGAGGCATCCTTGTCCGGGGCCTTCCCCCTGCTCTACAATACAACGAGCGAGGTGCGGCGTCTGGCAACGGAGCTGATCCTGGTGGTGGCCGTGATGATGCCCTTCCACGCCTATACCAACGCTACCTACTTCACCCTCCGCTCCGGCGGCCAGACCTTTGTAACCTTCCTGTTCGACAGCTGCTTCATGTGGGTGGTCTGCGTGCCGCTGGCCTACTGCCTGAGCCGGTTCACCAGCCTTCCCATTCTGCCGCTGTACATTCTGTGCCAGATGACCGACCTTCTCAAATCCGTCATCGGCGTCTTCATGCTGAAGCAAGGCAAATGGATCCAAAACCTCACCCAATAAGCAATCCCCCACGGGCTGTGCCCGTGGGGGTTGTCTATTGAACAGGTCAGCGAAGCGATAAATTGTTGTTTACAACACACGTTCCAAGTTTTCTGTCATTGCGAACCAGTCCGCACTCAAAATACGCTGTCATTACGAGACCAGTGCGCACACTGGTCGTGGCAATCCCCCAAGGTTTTAGGGCCGTTTTCATCCCGTTTCCCCGTTTTACCGGGGGATTGCCACACCAGCGTGCGCGCTGGTTCGCAATGACAGCATTTATGTTACGTTTCAAACAACAGTTTATCGTTCCCCCTTTGGTGCATGTCCTTACTTGATCGCGGCGCTGTTGTTGAGCACCAGAGTGCTGTACAGGAACAGCACATCCTGCCCGTTAAACTCCAGCAGCTGCCCCAGCAGCCCAGGGTTGACATACCGAATGTCCACCAAGGTCACTCTGGCATAGCCCTGCACCAGCAGGGGCGCCAGGGACGAGCCAAAGGAATCCCGGAAAATAATCAACTCCCGATCCGTGGAAGCGCCCGGATTCTCGATGGTCAGCAGGGCCTTGGCCCCGGAGAGGAACACGTCGTACAGGTCCCGGCTCCCGGTGTCCCGGTTGTACACTCCGGTCACAGCCCCGGTTTCGTGGTCGTACACCCTGCAAGCATTCAGCAGGTCGCTTTCCAGCACGTACAGCGTATCCGGCTCCATGGGCAGCGCCGCCTGTCCATAGTACACCCCGTAGAAGGGCTCCTCCAGCGCCACAGCCCGGAAGTCGCTTTCCCGGGGAGCCTCCGCCCCCAGGCAATCGCACAAAAGACCGGCCGCATCCAGCAGCCGCTCCTGCCGCCAGTGGGTGTCCGTCCGGTAGTAGTCAGACCCCTTCAGGCTCCCGGTCAGGTCCACATACTCCGCCCAAGGCATCCCCTCCCGGAGAAGCTGCTCCATCTGCCCATAGTCCAGGGCCAGATGCCCGCTTTCCCCTGCCAGATAGTACCCCTTGTCCGGCACCATAGCGGCATACACCCGGCAGCCCCCCGGCTCCAGGTAGTCCTGGTACACCCGGTTGAACCGGCCCAGGGCATGCTCCAGGGAGGTGACATTCAGCGGATACTCCTGTTTTACGGCGGTGCCCTCCGTCAGATAGATGCCATGGTTGTCCTTCTGCCCCAGGCAAAGGGTGTGGAAGAGGGATTTCATCCGCCGGAAGCCCTCCCGCAGGGGGAACTGATCCAGGCATGCCTTCTCAAAATCCGCCATAAACCGGCCATTCAAAACCGTTTCTACGGTAAGCTCAGGCATCTGCGCCAGGGGCCGCCGTTCGGACACGGAAATATCCTTCGCCGGCAGCACCCAACCACTCACCGCCAGCGCCCCCCATAAAACCACCGGCACCAAAGCCCAAAGACTTCTTCGCTTCATCCCGTTCCCTCCTTCGTATGTTCTCATAGATAAATTGGGAGTTTGTAGCTGTGCGCTCAAAAAAAGCTGTCATTGCGAGCCAGTGCTCACACTGGCGTGGCAATCCCCCGGTTGAATGGAACCAGGTAACGATTTCTACCAAGAATCGTAGACGGACTCACTTTCCTGGGTACTTTTCGGTACATTTCCCCTCTAACCGGGGGATTGCCACACCAGTCTGAGGACTGGTTCGCAATGACAGGTAATCTTCAACGCACACTTTCAAACACCAATTTGTCGTTCTCAGAATCGGAAATACAAAAATGGACTGAAAGAGCCGTCCACCAGATACCCGGTGCACACCAGCAGCAGCGCGGTCATCAGCCCCGCCTCCAGGATACCGCCCAAAGCGGTTTTCCCCAGCCGCTCCCCAACGCGACAGGGCAGCGGCGTAGCCCCCAGAATCCCCAGCGCAAACAGAGGGGCGTAGCTTGCCAGATAATACCCGGTTTCCTTTCCAAACAGGGGCAGTCCCCCCAGCCCGAACAGGCACCGGAAATCCCCCGCCGCCTGAGCAAGACTCCCGGCGTTGAACAGCACAAAGCTCAGCACCACAGCCAGCATCACATAGCCGTGGCGCAGCACCCCCGGAAGCCTGCCCAGGGCGGGCACCGCCTTTTCAGCAAGCAGCAGCGCCGCGAACAGCAGCCCCCACAGCACGAAATTCCAGGCCGCCCCGTGCCAAAGTCCCGTGAGCATCCACACCGTCAGGATGTTCACCACCCATCGTCCCCGGCTGACCCGGTTGCCCCCCATAGGGATGTAGACATAGTCCCGGAACCAGCCGCCCAGGGTCATGTGCCAGCGCCGCCAGAATTCGGTGACGCTTTTACTCATATAGGGGTAGCGGAAATTCTCCGGGAACCGGAACCCCAAAATCCGCCCCAGGCCGATGGCCATATCGCTGTAGCCGGAGAAATCAAAGTAAATATTCAGGGTGAAGGCAACGGCGTACATCCAGGAAAACACCACCGTTTTCTCCCCGGACTCCCGGTAGAGCTTGCAAAGCAGCGCAAAGTTGTCGGCCAGAATTACCTTCTTCCCCAGACCCACCAAAAAGCGCCGAAGCCCCAGCCCGGTTTCCTCCCAGCTGTGCTGTCGCTGCCGCAGCTGCCGCTCCACATCCACATACCGGACGATGGGCCCGGCGATGAGCTGGGGGAACATTGCCACATAGGCCCCGAAGTTCACGATGTTCTTCTGCACCTGGGCGTTTCCCCGGTACAGGTCGATGGTATAGCTGAGGCACTGAAAGGTGTAGAAGCTGATGCCCACCGGCAGCGCCAACCGCAGCAGCGGCAAACTGAGCCCCGTCAGGGCATTGAAGCTTTCGATAAAGAAGTCCGCATACTTGAAAACCCCCAGCAGTCCCAGGCTGATGACCACAGAGAGAATCAGCCACAGCTTCTTTCCCCGCTTCGATTGCGCCCGGTCCATGGCCAGGCCGCAGCCGTAGAAAAGCAGGATGGTAAAGATCATCAACCCCAGCAGCTTCGGCTCCCCCCAGCCGTAAAACAACAGGCTGGAAAGCAGCAGCCACCCGTTTTTGAACCTTCCCGGCAGGAGAAAATATCCCCCCAGCGCAGCCGGGAGGAAATAGTATAGGAATGGGATACTGGAAAAAACCATAATGAACTCCTCATTCATACGGGGGAGCGAAAATTTGTTGTTTGAAACGCTAAATAAATGCTGTCATTGCGAACCAGTGCGCACGCATAATACGCTGTCATTGCGAACCAGTGCGCACACTGGTGTGGCAATCCCCGGAGATTTTAGGCCGCTTTTCGCCCCGTTTTCCCTCTAACCGGGGGATTCCCACGCCAGTGTGAGCACTGGCTCGGAATGACATGTAACTTGAGGTGAAGCCGCCAAACAACAATTTATCGTACTCTTGCATGCAGCGAAAAACGCTGCCATCCCGGTTGGGGAAAACGAACCCCTCCCGGGATGGCTTTGCTTCCTTAAATCACGAAATCACAGGTCCCGCCCACCACGGTCTGGAAAGCATCCACAAAGGACTGAGCGGTCATTCCGCCGGTGGTGCTGACCATAATCAGCATCACCACGTTGCCGTATCCCGCCACCAGCAGGTCGTCGGCCTCTACGCAGATCCACTTTCTCGGATCAATTCCGGACTTCATGCTCTCGGCCACGGCCTTGCTGTCGCCGCCGGGGGCCACACGAACCGCCACCAGGGAGAAGGCCAGGGAGCCCATCATGGGCTCGTAAACGGCGGCGTCCGTCAGAAGCGAAGCATCCTCCAGTCCGGTGTAGCTCTTCAGCGCCCACTGTCCGTCCTCGCTGGTATCCGCCAGGTCAATGACCATGCTTCCGCCGGTAAATTCCACGGGGCGGTTTTCAATAATCTTGTTTACCAGCTCCTCCATGGTGCCCTCCACACTGGGGGCGGAGGTGGGAGCAGTAGTTTCGGCAGGTGCTTTCTTGCCGCAGGCGGCCAGAGACAGGGCCATGGTCAGTGCCAAACACAGGCAAACGAACTTTTTCATATCAGGTTTCCTCCGAGTTGTGAGTTTTCCGTGTCTTTTTCCATAGAATATGCCCAAAATGCAGCAGTGCTATACCCGTCAGCACCCCGGCGAAATCGATCCACACATCCACAAGGCTGGAGGACCTTCCCGGAGAGAACAGCTGGATGCTCTCGTCCACGCAGGCACTCAGCAGCCCGCACAGAGCAGCGGTCCGGACGTTTTGCCGCCGGAAAAACCCCGTCAGCAGGAAGCCCAGGCAGGCAAACTCCGAGAAATGGGCGGCCTTCCGCAGGACCAGGGAGCCATACTCCCCCAGGGGCTCCAGCAGAAACCCCAGCCAGCGCAGAAAGCCGTCGCTGAGCTGCTGGGACTCCGCGCCCGGAAGCATGGAATTGCCCCAGATGAAGGCAATGTTGGCGATCAGCAGCAGCGTCCACAGCCCTTTTACCCAGCTGCGCCGCATCACCCCAGAACCCCCAGATGCTCCAGCAGAATCTTCACACCCAGGGCGATGAGGATCACGCCTCCGGCCACCTGGGCCTTCTTTTCGTAGCGGCTGCCAAAGACGTTGCCGATCTTCACGCCCAGAGCGGACAGGAAGCAGGTCATCAGCCCGATCAGCGTCACCGCCAGGAAGATGTTCTGCGTTCCCGCCATGGCCAGGGAAATGCCCACAGCCAGAGCGTCAATGCTGGTAGCCACCGCCATGACGAACATGGTCTTGGCGCTCATATCTCCGCTGTTCGCCGGGCAGGAATCTCCCTTTTCCAGGGCCTCCTTGAGCATATTCGCGCCGATGATGGCAAGCAGTGCGAAGGCCACCCAATGGTCGAAAGCCTGAATGGCCTCGGCAAACAGGGCGCCCAGGAAATACCCGATCAGTGGCATCAGGGCCTGAAACCCGCCGAACCAAAGCCCGCAGGTCAGTCCCGCACGGAGCGTGGCCTTCTTCATAGCCAGCCCCTTGCAGATGGACACCGCCAGAGCGTCCATGCTCAGCCCCACCGCCAAAATCAGCAGCTCCACAATTCCCATATTCCGCTTCCTCCCATTCTCTACTCTCGGGGCGCATTATAGCAAAGCCCCGGTAACAAGTCAAGCTGAACCATATTCTTGAAACAGCAAATTTACAAATCCCCGGAAAACCGGGGATTTGCGCAAGGATTTTTTACTTTTCCATAGCCGCAGCACAGTAAATTGGTGTTTGCAGAAAATATGCTGTCATTGCGAGCCAGTGCGCACACTGGCGTGGCAATCCCCCGGTTGAA
>JBJEYY010000136.1:0-11275 GCA_051887095.1 Faecousia sp.
GGCAGCTTTCCAGCAGCCGCAGATTTCCCTGGGTAATGCAGTTGAGAAGCCTTTGTTCCTGGTCATATGGATTATGCCGGTTTCCTGCTTCCCTGTTTTTGAACACCAGATCTGCATAATACTGCTGGATATCCTGCTGGCCGGCGTGGGCGGTGTTGTGCTGCAGAAGCTCCCGGTCAGAAACAGGGGAATCCAGATTCCTGTTTGCCAGCAGCAGGATGGACTGCAGATATACCGGGATGTCAAACAGGGCGGCCTCCGTACCCCACATGGACAGCAACGCGTCATCCTCGATCTCCCGCTTCAGCTCCAGCGGTGCGGACAGACGGACAGGCCCGGCAACGCAAAGCCCTGCATCCGTTCTGAGAGAAAAGAAATAAAGACTCCGCGCGACAGACATCATTCGCGGAACGGTTTCATTTTCCGATGACAGAAGAAGCGCCATGCAGCCAGGCGGCACCGGGTCATCCCCCCATACCTCCGCGCCAAAGCGTTCCAGAAGCTGCGGCCCCGGCAAGCCTTGCGTTCTGTAAATACCGACAAATGTACGCAAAATACAGGCGGTATGTTCATACAGATAGAACTCATTCATGCGGCTCCCTCCTGATCGGTGCCTGACATAATTGCCAAAGCAAACAAGATAATATTATGCAATATTGCCATATTCAAAGGGCGAGGTTGATATAAACTATTTGTATTGTACAGCGATTCTATAATAAATATGTTAAAAAACAGTAAAATGTGATATATGCCGGGAAATATGTCCGCTACAATATGTACAAACCATCAAACTGAAGCGGGAGGGAAAAGGATGGTATTCAAATCTTCTGATAAAGCCGCTAAACGTCCTGCTCAAAAAAACTTGAAACCGGGATCGTGGCGGCATGACTTTCTTGTGAACAAATGGCTTTATCTTTTGATGATTCCTATCGTACTGTATTTTCTCATCTTTAACTACCTCCCCATGGGCGGGTTGGTCATCGCGTTTGAGAATTTCAAGCCCCAGCGGGGCATCTTTGGCAGCGAATGGGTTGGATTTCAACATTTTATTGATTTCTTTTCGGGCCCAAACTTCCTGGTCATTCTGCGCAACACGCTGGTGATCAGCCTGCTGAGTCTTGGGATCGCGTTTCCGCTCTCCATCGTGTTCGCTTTGCTTCTGAACGAACTGCAATGCCTGCGGTTCAAAAAAACAATCCAGACGATCAGCTATATGCCGTACTTCATTTCCATTGTTGTGCTTTGCGGTCTGGTGACGGAATTCTGCTCGACCCACGGCGTAATTACGAATCTGCTGGTATCCGTGTTCGGCATTCCCAGAGAGAACCTGCTGACAAACCCGAATTATTTCTGGGCAATCAACCTGATTTCCGATATCTGGCAGAATCTGGGCTACAGCTCCATCATCTTTGTTGCTGCCATCACCTCCGTCAACAGCGATCTGCACGAGGCGGCTGCGCTGGATGGCGCAAACCGGCTGCAGCGGGTGTGGCACATTACCATTCCCGGTATCATGCCTACCATTATTACCATGCTGATCCTGCGATGCGGAACGCTTTTGAATGTGGGCTTCGAGAAAATTCTGCTGCTCTATAACCCGAGTATTTACTCCACTGCCGATGTGATCAGCACCCATGTGCAGCGCCTTGGCATTGAGCAGGCCCAGTACGGCTATGCCACTGCCGTAGGCTTGTTCAATTCCGTAGTGGGAACCATACTTCTATTTGTTTCCAATTACATCAGCAAAAAGCATGCGGAAACATCCATTTTCTGACGAGGGAGGAATACTTGATGACTGAAAAGCGAACCGCATCGCGCATCGTATTCAACATTGTGAACTACAGCTTTATGGCGCTTTTCGCGGTGGCCTGTTTTCTTCCGTTCTGGCATGTTTTGATGGCCTCTATCAGCGATCCCCGGCTGCTGATGAACTCTTCCGGATTGCTTCTGAAGCCTCTGGGAAAAATCACCTTTGACGGCTACAAAATGGTCTTTCAGAATAAAAACATCTGGACAGGCTATCTCAACACCATTTTTTATGTGCTGTTTACCGCTGTAGCGGGAACGATTATGACCGCTCTGGCAGGTTATCTGATTTCCCGAAAGAATTTCAAGGCGGCTAAGCCTTTGACGCTGTTCATTATGTTTACCATGATTTTCAGCGCCGGAACGATCCCCACATATATGGTTGTCCGGAGTCTGGGTATGCTGAATACCAGATGGGCAATTCTGATTCCCGGCCTGATGAATGCCTATTACATTATCATCATGAAGTCCGCCTTTGAGCAGCTCCCGCCCAGCTTTGAAGAATCTGCAAAGCTGGACGGTGCAAGCCCCGTGGTGATCCTGTTTCGGATCCTGCTGCCGATGGTAAAGCCGACGATGGTCGTGATCGTCATGTTTACGGTCATCATGCAGTGGAACTCCTGGTACCCGGCATCGATTTACCTTCCCCGTGCCAGTGAAGCCTGGCCCTTACAGCTTTACATGCGGGAGCTTTTGATCAACAACAATGTGAATAAAATCGTGACCTCGGCGGATGAGGCGAATGCCCTCGTGAATATGACGGGCAATCTTGTCAAATACTGCGTGACCGTAGTTGGCACAGCGCCCATTTTGATGGCCTACCCCTTTGCGCAGAAGTACTTCGTAAAGGGCATCACCCTCGGCGGAGTGAAGGAGTAAATTCGTATTCATCGGCATCAACAGCCGATAAAAGAATAAGGAGGAATACCATGAAAAAGAAGCTATTTGCGCTGCTGTCCGTGGTCCTTGTGCTGTCCATGATCCTTGGTGCCTGCGGCAGCAAGTCGGAGACAACGGAAGTTGCAGAACCGACCGAACCCGTTCAGTCCCAGCCCGGCGATACCACGGAGCCCGCTGCGGAACCAACCGTGGATACCTCGAAAACCCTGACGATCAGCATTTTCGAGCAGGCAGACGACAACCCCGAATTCACATTGGAGAATAACCCCGTTATCAACTACTGGGAGGGGCTGTACAATCTGGACGTTGAATGGCAGCAGCCGCCCCAGGGCAGCGAGCAGGATCAGTTGACCATGATGCTGGGCACCGGAGATTATACCGATGTCATCGACATCGGTTTTAACCAGGAGAATCTTGGCACGCTGTGCGATGATGGCGTGATTTATGAGCTGTCTTCCTACATTGAGCAGTATATGCCCAATTACTATGCGTTCCTGAACGCGCCGGAAAACGCGGATGTGAAGTCGGCGCTGTATGATGACGAAGGGCATATCTATAACGTGGCCGTTGTGAAAGAGGCACCCAAGCAGTGGGGCGGCCTTGTCTACCGCAGAGATATTCTGGAGACCATGACCGGCGGAAATGTTGCCTTCCCCAGCGGAGAAAGTGAGCCTGCTACCATCGAGGATATGGAATATATGATGGGCCTGATGAAGCAGTACTTCGATGCTTCCGGCATGCCGGAGACTGCCTGCCTGATCATTCCCTCCTGCGGCTACTTCGCCACGGGCGAGCTGATGGCAGGCTTCGGCATCGGTGGTCTGGACTATATTGATGAAAACGGCAAGGCTCAGTATGGCATTGCGCAGGATAACTTCTATAACTATCTGGTCAAGATGAAGCAGTGGTACGATGAGGGCTATCTCTATGCGGACTTTGCTGCGCGGACCCAGGATCTCTTCTTCCTGCCCAACACCGCACTGACCTATGGAGGCGCGGCAGGCATCTTCTACGGCCTTACACAGAACCTTGGCGATGCGATGTCCATGCCGGATTACGGCCTGATGATGGAGGTTCGCCCCATGTCTGCTCCTGCAGATACGGGAAACGGCATCACTTCGCCTTTGGGCATTTATCTGGATTCCGGCCGGGCCAGCAACAACTCCGGCTTTGTGATCACCACCGCCTGCGATGAGGAAAAGCTGATCCGAATTCTGGATTCCTTCGACTATTTCTTCAGTGAGGAAGGCGCGGTCACCCGCACCATGGGCCTGAGCACCGCGGAGGGCTCCGCCGAATGCGAAAGCTATGTGTCAAAAGGCATGGCTGACGGCACCCATAAGCCCGGGACCAGAGAGTGGACCGACGCCATGCAGATTGACTCCCACAATGTGGTCGATTTCGCCGCCAACCGTATGCCCGGCATTGAGGTGAGCTATCCCACGCGGGAGGCAGACCTGGTGAACGGTGTTGACCAGGCCGACTGGGGCGACGAGGTATGGACGAAGTACGGAAACGACAATGTCTATCCTCTGGCCGTGGCGTTCACTCCGGAGGAATCCGCGAAGATCAACCCCATCAGCACCAATATGCAAGACTATGCCAACGGTATGATCGCCAAGTTCATTATGGGCAAGGAAGAACTGACGCCCGAAACCTTCCAGGCGTACTTGGATCAGCTGGAGGCTCTGGGATTAAGTGATTATCTGGCAATCAGACAGGCTGCCTATGACCGCTTTACTGCCCGCGCCGAGTAAAAAACGGTAAGATGATTGCGCCCCGGAGTCAAAGATCCGGGGCGCAATTCCAATTTCACACAACTTTGACAGGAAGGAGCCCAATATGCAGGCAGCGCAGAGAACGGTCACTTACGATCTCAGCACAGGCGCGATTCATAAAGAGGAAAAAACGCTTCCGGCAATCAGGGAATCGGAATTAAATCATGCACAAGAATCCAATATCGTGGGGATCTATCCCAATTATCTCTTCCAGAAAATCGATGGCTTTGGCTGCGCCCTGACGGAAAGCGCGTGTTATCTCCTGTCCCGGATGGATGCGGAAACAAGACACAGCGCGCTGAAGTGCTGGTTTGGGCCCGAAGGTGTCGGTGCCAGGTTTGTGAGAATCCACATTGACAGCTGCGACTATTCCCTTTCAGAATACCAGAGTGTGGCGGATCCGATCGCGGACCCTCAGCTGAAAACCTTCAACATTGATCGTGACAGGCAATACATTCTTCCGGTTGTGCGGGAGGCTATGGAATTGTGCGGCGGGAACATCTCTGTGCTGCTCAGCCCCTGGTCGCCGCCGGCGCAATGGAAAACCCCGCCGGAGCTGTCCCAAAATGATCGGGCAGTTTATGGCCGGATGGGAACCGGTGTGGATTTTTCCAAGCCGGGACGGTGCTTTGGCGGTCGACTGAAGCCGGAATACTACGGCTCTTGGGCAAAGTATCTGGTCAAATTTGTGCGGGCGTATCTGTCTGAGGGGATTCCCGTGACCATGCTCAGCGTTCAGAATGAGGCATTTGCCGCAACCCCCTGGGACAGCTGTGTTTGGAGTGGTCAGCAGGAAAAGGCGTTCCTGAGAGATTACCTGTATCCTGAGATGAAAGCTGCGGGCATTGCGGAAACCGTTGGCCTCTATGTGTGGGATCACAACAAGGAGCGGATGATTGAGCATATTGAAGAAATCATGGACGAGGAAACGCTGGATATGGTGGAGGGCTTTGCCTTCCATTGGTATTCCGGGGACCATTTTGATGCGCTGCAAATGTTGGAGCGAAAATTTCCGGGAAAGATTCTGATGCACTCCGAAAGCTGCGGCCTGCATATGCCCGGAAAACTGTCGGACTTTGATATTCCGGAGGAAGATATTAACCGGATGCCTCCGGAAATGCAGAGCCGTTTCCGTAAAAAAACGCACCTTGTGGATTATGAGGACGCCGTGCAGTATGCCCATGACATCCTCGGCGATTTAAACCACGGAATGTGCCGTTGGATTGACTGGAATCTGATCGTTGACCGGACCGGCGGCCCCAGGCATGTTCCCGGCGGCTTTGCGGCGCCCTTGGTGGCAGAGGAAGACGGCAGCTATATCAAAACGGTCAGCTATGAATATATTCTGGAAATTGCGAAAACCATTCGTCAGGGAGCCGTTCGAATTGGCTCCAGTGTGTATAGCACGCAGGTGGAGGTTACCGCTGTACGCAACGAAGACGGCTCTATTGGGATTGTGCTGCTTAACGACCATATGCCGGCTACTATTTTCATCCGCTTGAATGGTTGGATTATGGATGTCCATTTGCCGCAAAACTCGCTGAACAGTATCATAATAAGCAATCTGCAATGAAAAGCAGAGAAGAGGGGAAACATGACAGGAATATCTCAAGGTATCGCATCAAAGCGGTGACCATTGATGATACGCATATTCCGTTTTTCTCCGGGGTGCCGCAGCCCGAGCAGGCCGATATGGACGGCTTCAACGCGTATATCAAACAGTTCAGGGCGCTTCTGGATGTGGAGCGCACGGCTGTTGCAGTCATTTAAGGAGGAGATTTCTATGAATTACAAGTTCTGGTTTGTCGTTGGCTCTCAGTACCTGTATGGCACCGAAGTGCTCGAGACTGTTGAGACCCGCGCCAAAGAGATGGCGGCCGAGCTCACCAAGGTGCTGCCCTACCCGCTGGTCTACAAGGTCACGGCCAAGACCAACAAAGAGATTGCCGACGTGGTAAAGGAAGCCAACTATGACGATTCCTGCGCCGGTATCATCACCTGGTGCCACACCTTTTCCCCCAGCAAAATGTGGATCGACGGCTTTGTGAACCTGCAAAAGCCGTACTGCCACTTCGCTACGCAGTATAACCGCGAGATCCCCAATGAAGAGATCGACATGGACTTCATGAACCTCAACCAGTCCGCGCACGGCGACCGCGAGCACGGCTTCATCGCAGCCCGTCTTCGTATGCCGCGCAAGGTCGTGGCCGGCCACTGGCAGGACGCGTCAGTACAGAAGCGTCTGGGCAGCTGGATGAAGGCCGCCGTGGGTGTAGCCGTTTCCAAGAGCATGAAGGTCATGCGCTTTGGCGACAACATGCGAGAGGTCGCCGTCACCGAGGGCGACAAAGTTGAAGCACAGATCAAGTTTGGCTGGCAGGTCAACACCTGGCCCGTCGGCAAGCTCGTTGAGACCATGGACGCCGTGACCGATGCCGAGGTTGACGCGCAGATGGCGGAATACACAGCAAAGTATGATTTTGCCACCGACGACATGGAAACAGTCCGCTATCAGGCCAGAGAGGAAATCGCCATCCAAAAGATGATGGACGCGGAAGGCTGCAGAGCGTTCTCCAACACGTTCCAGGATCTGTACGGCATGAAGCAGCTGCCCGGTCTGGCGTCCCAGAACCTGATGTCCAAGGGCTACGGCTACGGCGGTGAGGGCGACTGGAAGGTCTCGGCCATGACCGCCATCATGAAGGCCATGGGTGAAAACGGCAACGGTGCTTCTGCCTTTATGGAGGACTACACCTACCATCTGGCGGAAGACGGCCAGTATTCGCTCGGCGCGCACATGCTCGAGGTCTGCCCGAGTCTGGCTTCCGCGAAGCCGCGCATTGAGGTCCATCCGCTGGGCATCGGCGACCGTGAGCCGCCTGCACGACTGGTCTTCGAGGGTAAGGAAGGCGACGCCATTGTCGCTACGCTCATTGACATGGGCGGCCGCTTCCGCCTGATCTGCCAGGATATCCACTGTGTCAAGCCCATCATGGACATGCCCAACCTGCCGGTGGCACGCGTCATGTGGCAGGCCGCCCCCGATCTTGAGACGGGTCTGGAATGCTGGATCACCGCCGGCGGCGCGCACCACTCCGTTTTGAGCTACGACGTCACCGCCGAGCAGATGAAGGACTGGGCGCGGATGATGGACATTGAGTTTGTCCACATTACCAAGGACACCACGGTCGAGTCGCTGGAGCAGCAGTTGTTCCTGAGCGATCTGGCGTGGAAGCTGAAGTGAGGATTCTGCCATGCTGGAAGAACTGAAAAAAACCGTCTGCAAGGCGAATCTGCAGCTGCCGAAATACGGCCTTGTCACCTTCACGTGGGGCAATGTCTCCGGCGTCGACCGCGCATCGGGCTTGATGGTCATCAAGCCCTCGGGCGTGGACTATGATGGCATGTCGCCGGAGGACATGGTCGTAGTGTCGCTTGCCACGGGCGAAAAGGTCGAGGGCAAGTGGAAGCCGTCGAGCGACACGCCGACGCATGTGGCGCTGTACAACGCTTTTCCGAACATCGGCGGCGTGGTGCACACGCATTCGCGCTGGGCGACCAGCTGGGCACAGGCCGGGCGAGGCATTCCCGCCTACGGCACCACCCACGGCGACTATTTCTACGGCGAGATCCCCTGCACACGTAAAATGACGCCTGCCGAGATCGCCGGCGAATACGAAAAAGAGACCGGCAACGTCATCATTGAGGCGTTTGACGGCAGATCTGCCGATGATATTCCCGCTGTTCTGGTGTACAGCCACGGCCCGTTTACCTGGGGCGCAGACCCGCACAACGCGGTGCACAACGCGGTGGTGCTCGAGGAGCTGGCTTTCATGGCCTTCCATACCGAGGCGCTGCAGCCCGGCATTGGATCGATGCAGCCTGAGCTTCTGGACAAGCATTACCTGCGCAAGCATGGCAAGAACGCATACTATGGGCAGGCAAAAGGCTGCTGATGGAAAAGCTAAGGCATCACCGCACAATTCGGCAAGAGAATTCGGCGAGATAGTTTGGCACAAGACAACGTTTGAAAAACGCAGGAATACTGGATGTATGTCAAGTTTTTCAAACGGCAATATTGGGACAAAAGATCCGTCGAAGCCCGCAGGCGCAATTGCGCGGTGTTGCCCTAAATATCGTTCTTTCGTTTGCCGGTTACGGCGTAAAAATTGTAAGCATAGACCAGCCCGGCGGGAAAGTCTAACAAAACAATCAGGAGGAGACGCATATGGAACGATTGTGCAGCGGATGGGAGTTCACGGCCCGGTGGACGGAGGAATTTCTACGATTTGAAGGCTCGGCGGAGGTGGTGCGCCTGCCCCACACGGTGCGGGAGCTGCCTCTGCACGGGGCGGACCACCGGGCGTATGAGCTGCTCTGCGGCTACCGCCGGCGGCTGTTCCTGCCGGAGAGCCAGCGGGGACGACGGCTGTTTCTGCAGTTTGACGGCGCGGCCCATCAGGCCGTGGTGTTTGTCAACGGCCGGGAGGCCGGGCGCCACCGCTGTGGCTACACGGCCTTTCGGGTGGAGATCACCGGGCTGGTGTCCTTTGGCGCGGAGAACTGTATCGCCGTCCGTCTGGACAGCCGGGAGGATCCGGCCATCCCGCCCTTCGGCCATGTCATCGACTATCTGACCTACGGCGGCCTGTACCGGGACGTGTGGCTGGACAGCCGGCCCCAGGTGTATATTGACGATATCTTCGTCACCACCCCCACCCTGACCCACGCACAGGTGCGCCTGACCCTGACGGGGGACGGGCCGGTGACCGTGCAGCTCTGGGACGGGGAGAGCCGTCTGGCGGAGCAGCGGGGAGAGGGGACGGAATTCCTGTTCCACCTGCCCGAAGCCCAGAGCTGGGCGCCGGAGCATCCCCGGCTCTACCGCTGCCGGGTTCTCTTCGGCGGGGACTGCCGGGAGACAACCTTCGGCTTCCGCACGGCGGAATTCAAGGCCGACGGCTTCTATCTCAACGGGAAAAAGACCTTTTTGCGGGGCCTCAACCGCCACCAGAGCTGGCCCTATGTGGGCTACGCCGTGCCGGAACAGCTCCAGCGGGAGGACGCCCGGATTTTGAAGGAGGAGTTGCAGTGCAACGCCGTGCGCACGTCCCACTATCCCCAGAGCCCCTGGTTCCTGGATGCCTGCGACCGGCTTGGCCTTATGGTATTCACGGAGATCCCAGGCTGGCAGCACGTGGGGGACGAGGCCTGGAAGGCCCAGGCCTGTGATAACGTCCGGGAGATGATCCTCCAGAACCGCAATCACCCCAGCGTCATCCTCTGGGGCGTGCGCATCAATGAGAGTCTGGACGACGACGGCTTTTACAGCCGCACCAACGCCATCGCCCACCAGCTGGACCCTAGCCGTGCTACCTCCGGCGTGCGCAACCTGGAAAAGAGCAGCCTGCTGGAGGACGTCTACGCCTTCAATGACTTTTCCCACAACGGAACCACCCCGGGCGCCCGGCGGAAGAAGGACGTGATGCCGGATCCCTCCAAGGCCCTGCTGATCTCCGAGCACAGTGGCCACATGTTCCCCACCAAGGCCTTTGACCCATGGGAAAAGCGGCAGGAGCACGCCCTGCGCCATGCCCGGGTGCTGGACGCGGCCATGGCCTCCGGGGAGCATGCCGGGTGCTTCGGCTGGTGCATGTTCGACTACGCTACCCATCTGGACTTCGGCTCCGGCGACCGGATCTGCTACCACGGCGTTCTGGACAGCTTCCGCAACCCCAAGCTGGCGGCCAGCCTCTATGCCAGCCAGGGCGAGGACCGGCCGGTGTTGGAGGTGGGTTCCTCCATGGATATCGGCGACTATCCCGGCGGCCAGACCGGCATGGTCTGGGTCTTCACCAACGCCGACCAGGTGGCCCTGTACAAAAACGAACAGTTTGTCACCATGCTGCAGCCCGGCCCCTGGAAGGCCTTGCCCCATGGCCCCATGGCGGTGGAGGACACCATCGGCTGTCTGCTGGAAACCCAGGAGGGCTTCCCAGCGGACAAGGCTCAGCGGCTGCGGTACTGCCTGCTCTCAGCTAAAAAATATGGTCTGGCGGGGATGCCGACGGCGGATAAGGCACGAATGCTGGCCTGCATGGCGCGGTATCACATGAAATATCAGGACGGAGTGGATCTTTACGGCAAATATGTGGCCAACTGGGGCGGGCAGGCCACCCGTTGGCGCTTTGACGCCCTCAGGGGCGGCCAGGTGGTGGCCAGCGTCACCCGCTGTCCCGATGCCCGCCTGCATCTGGAGGTGCGGCCCAGCCACACCTGCCTGCGGGAAGGGGACGCCTACGACATGGCGGCGGTCCGAATCCGGATCCTGGACGGCCAGAACAATCTGGCCCCCTACGCCCAGCTGCCGGTGCGTCTGACTCTGGATGGCCCCGCCGTGCTGGTGGGCCCCGACATGGTTACCGCCGAGGGCGGCATGTGCGGAACCTATGTCCGCACGACCAGCCCGGGCGATGCGATCCTGACCGTGTCCGGCCCCGGTTTGGAACCCGTGACCGTCCGGTTTACCATTGCGCTGGAGGATACACAGTAAAAAAGCTCCCCGGGAGGGGAGCTGGAGGCCTGTGGAAGTACGGAGTAGTGCGGGAAAATATTGCCTTTCCTGATGAGATCGAAACAGAGATTTTTCAAACAGATGTCTGAATCAGGCTTTCGTCAACCTGAACCATTCGGTATCCAACACCGATACTGTAATGTCCGCAGGCTGTCAACAACCACATCAAAAGCACGCGACAACTTTTCCTTTTGGCAAGGCAAAAACAGGCATTCAG
>JBJEYY010000137.1:0-2055 GCA_051887095.1 Faecousia sp.
GATTGCCACACCACTTAAGCGGACTGGTTCGCAATGACAGGTAACATGGGACACATCCCTACAAACTCCCAATTTGTCGCTGTAAAAATGCCGCCGCTGGATTCAGCGGCGGCATTTTTACAGGATTTCAATGGCGGCGGTGAGGGCCTGGGTCAGCTGCGCCTGGGGGAGACTGGGGCTTCCCTGGGCGGGGATGTAGGGGACGTGGAGGAAGCCCACCCGGGTGTCCGTACCCCGGAAATGATTCAGAAGGGTGTACATTAGGTCGTTGCACACGTAGGCTCCTGCGGAGTAGGAAAGCCGGGAGGGGATGCCCCGTGCCAGGATGGCGGACACCATCTCCCGGACGGGGAGGGTGGAGAAGATTCCGTCGGGACCCTGGGGATCGATGGGCGTCCCGGCAGGGGCTGCCCCTGCGTTGTCTGGGATGGAGGCCTCCCGCAGATTGATGCCGATGACCTCCGGGGTCACCGCGTCCCGGCCTCCCGCCTGGCCCACACAGAGGATGGCCTGGGGGGAAAGCTCCCGGGCCCTCTCCAGCACCCGGCGGGCGGCCTCGCCGTACTCCACGGGAAGCCGCAGCTTCTCCAGGCAGCAGGAGCCCACCCTATCCGGGAGAGCGGAAACCGCCTCCCAGGAGGGGTTCACGCTCTGGCCCCCGAAGGGCTCAAAGCCGGTGATGAGAACCGTCATACCGGATGCTCCTCCAGATAGCGCAGGGCCGCCCAGGCGTGGACAGCGGAGCCGATGGGAAGCACCTGCTCGTCAAAGGTGACCTTGGGATGGTGCTGGGGATAGCCGTGGCCCTCCTGGGGATTGCCCGCCGCCAGGGACAGCATGATGGAGGGCACCTCCTGGCTGATATAGGCGAAGTCCTCGGAGCCGGAGGCCTTCATGGGCTTGCCGCCGGAGGCGGCCAGCAGCTCCGCCTGGGTAAAGGCCTTGCCGGGGCCCAGGAGCTCCTTCATATAGACGGCGGTTTCCTTGGAAAGCTGGGGATTGTTCAGCAGCACCGGGCAGCCCCTGCCGAAGCTGACCTGGGCCGTGCAGCGGAAGGAGGCGGCGATGCCCTGGGCAATATCGGTGAGCCGCTGTTTCAGGAAGGTGCGGACCTCCTCGTCATAGCAGCGGATGGAACCGGACAGCTCCACGGTGTCCGGGATGATGTTGGGGGCCTGGCCGCCCTGGATGCTGCCGATGGTGAGCACCGCCTCCTCGGAGAGGGCCAGCTCCCGGGCGTGGATGGCCTGCAGGCCCGTGACGATGTGGCAGGCGGCGGTGATGGGATCGATGCCGGTATTGGGCATGGAGCCGTGGCAGCCCTTGCCCTGGACGCGAATCTGGAAGATGTCCGCGCCGGGGGCGCTGACGCCGCCCTCGCAGACGATGACGGAGCCGGTGGGGATGGGCATGCCCGCCATGACGTGGATCATCAGAGCCGCGTCCACATGGGGGTTTTCCAGGACACCCGCGGCGATCATGTCCTTGGAGCCCTCGAAGATTTCCTCGGCGGCCTGGAACATGAGCTTCACGGTGCCCTGGATTTCCGCCTCGTGGGCCTTCAGCAGCGCGGCGGCGCCCAGGAGCATGGCGGTGTGCATGTCGTGGCCGCAGGCGTGCATGCAGCCGTTTTCCGAGGCGAAGGGAAGGCCCGTCTCCTCAGCCATGGGCAGGGCGTCCATGTCCGCCCGGAGCAGAAAGACCTTGCCGGGTTTCTTCCCGCCAATGGTGACGGTGAGGCCCGCCCGACCGCAGTCCTGAGGGTGGAGGCCCAGCTCCTCCAGCTGGGAACGGACAAAGGGCAGGGTATGGTTCAGGTTGAATTCGGTTTCCGGATTCCGGTGCAGCTCCCGGCGGGCGCCGACAATCCAATCCCGGCGGCTCTGCGCCTCGGTGATGAGTTCCTGGGGATTCATAAAATACGCCTCCTGTAAAGTGATGGGAAAGTCCAAAATGTGGGCGGAGAACGGTAAATTGTTGTTTAGCGTAACGACTAAACGCTGTCATTGCGAGCCAGTTCGCAAACTGGCGTGGCAATCCCCCGGTTGAATGGAA
>JBJEYY010000138.1:0-2052 GCA_051887095.1 Faecousia sp.
GGACCGCTAAACAACATTTTACCGAGCAGCTGAGTAAAGCCGATAAGCACATTTTGAAATTTGGGGAACCGATGTTATTCCTCGGAACCCAGCTCGGTTCGGCCGGGATCGGTTTGATGCTTTTCACTTTGCTTGCTGATGTAATTTGTGGGGGAGCATCCGAAATGTTTTTTGAAGACCCGGGAGAAGTACAGCGGATCCTCATAGCCGCACATCTGCGCAACCTCGGATATGGAATACTCATTGCTCCACATGGCGGTCAGCAGCTTTTCCGCTGCCTGCATCCGAAGATTTGTCAGGTACTCCAGAGGGGAGGAGCCCACCTCCTTTTTGAACAGCTTGCGCAGATAGTCATAGTGGAAGGGCATCTCCCGGATCACCTGATCCAGGGCAAACTCCGGATTGGAGTAGTTGCGGCGGATGCTGGTCCGGATCTGCTCCACCGGCTGGGAATAGGCCTCGTTGCTGCGGAACACCACCAGGTAGCTTACGATCAAATCTCCCAGGGCTGCCAGTACCAGCTCCCGCCGGTTTACGTCCGAAAGGTAGTAATTCTTCGCCTGGGTAAAGGCGCTGAGCAGGCTGCCCTCTTTGTCGTCGGAAACCCGGAATACCGTCCGGTAGGGAAAGGAGGGGTCCGCCAGGGTGATGTGAATATTGGTAAAGCCTTCCGTGCTGGAGTTGGCATGAATTTCTCTGGAAGGGATGCACACGACCTCGCCTGCTTGATAATTCACGATGGCGCCGCTCATCAGACGGAAGGCCCCCCTGCCCGAGGTGCAGTAGACCAGCTCCCAGCTGTCATGGGAATGCCAGCGGACATCGAAGGTTTTGGGATGCTCCCCAACAAATAGTATTTCGTTCATATTGCCGTTCTCGCTTTCTATTTGGGATGGTGACCGGGGAAAAACAACTGATGGGGGAATCCGTCAGTCAGCCGAATCGTCCTGAATCGCAATGCCTTTTTCCGCAAGGAACCGGATCAGCGCTTCGACCCAGCTGGGAATATCCCAGCTGATTCCGGTAAGGGAAGAGGCAGCGCAGCTCATGGGATCCGCGGTGGAGAGTCCGTGGGGCCCGCTGCGGTAGATGTGCATGGCAAAGTCCACGCCCTGCTCCTCCAAAGCCTGGGAGAGGATCAGGGAGTTTCGTACGTTCACCGAACCATCGTTCCGGGTGTGCCACAGGAATACGGGAGGCATGTCCCGACGGACCAGTTTTTCCAGGGACAGGCGGCCGCGAAGGGAAGCGTCACCCCGGGTCAGGGCAAGAAAGCTGTCGTCATGGGTTTCTCCCCAGGAAACCGCCACAGGATAGCACATCGCCAGCGCGTCGGGACGCAGCATTCCGGCGGGGCCGATGTCCGCGGCCTCGGGACAGTCAAACATGGTTCCCAGGCAGCCGCACAGGTGGCCGCCGGCGGAAAAGCCCAGAGCGGTGACCATGCCCGGATCAATTTCATAGCGATGAGCGTTCTCCCGGATAAAACGCATGGCCATGGCGGCTTCCCGAAGAGCAACGGGAAATCCGCAGGGAGCACAGGAATAATCCAGGACGAAGGGGACAAAGCCCCGGGCCAGAAACCGGAGCGCCACGGGCTCCGCTTCCCTGGGGGAGGTATAGCGGTAGCCGCCTCCGGGGAGAATCAGGATTCCGGGACGGCGACGAGAGGTGCTGACCTTATCCGGCGTGGGTGCGGACCATAGCCGAAGCAGCCCGCCGGAAGCGTCCCGGGGACGCTCCAGGCCGCAGGCCTCATATACATCGAAGGTGAGCGTTTCCATTTGTGAACCACCAGCCTTTCAACCACCGATATCCGGTTTGTCCATTAAAGTAATGATAATACTTTTTCCTTCATTCGTCAACTATAAAAATGATATCAGAGTTTTGCTCCGTTTCCGACAGAAAGCACTGGCGTCTTTTCATTGAGAGAGGAGAATGGTTTGCCAGGATTGTATGGGAGAATGCGGGATTAAGCGGGTAAGCAGGTAAATTGGTGTTTAGCGTAACAAAACATGCTGTCATTGCGAGCCAGTGCGCACACTGGCGTGG
>JBJEYY010000139.1:0-11238 GCA_051887095.1 Faecousia sp.
GGACCGCTAAACAACATTTTACCGAGCAGCTGAGTAAAGCCGATAAGCACATTCGGAAATTTTGGCACAGGAACGGTACCGGCAGGATCCTCTGGGGATCCTGCCGGATTTTATACAACGAATCGGTAGCCCAGGCCGCGGACGGTTTGAATGAATTTCGGATTGGAGGGGTCCTCTTCTATTTTTTGCCGAAGACGATTGATATAGACCATAACAGCATTATCATCCACGATGGATTCTCCCCAGATCAGTTCATAGAGCATATCCTTGGGAAAAATGCGATTGACATTGTCCAGAAACAGCTTCATCATGGCATTTTCCCGGGAGGACAGAACGATTTCCTGTCCGTTTTTATAGAAACGGAGCGTGCTGGTATTGTACTGAAAGGGGCCTGCGGCAATCACGGCATCAGAGCCGGACAGACCGCCGCGGCTTCTTCGGATCAAAGCCTTGACCTTGGCGGCAAGCACTACAGGGTTGAAGGGCTTTGTGATATAGTCATCTGCTCCGATGTCCAGGCCATAGAGTGTGTCGTAATCCTCCTTGCGGCCGCTGACAATGATAATCGGGGTTTTGATACCGCGTCCTCGAAGCGACTGGATTACCTGAAAACCGTCCATCCCTCTCAGGTTCACATCCAGAAGGATCAAATCAAAGGGATGCTTCTGAATCATTTCCAAAGCTTTTTCTCCGCTGGAAACCGTTTCCGCGTCCATTCCAGCGCTCCGGATGACTTTGTAGATCATGGTCAGAACCGATTCGTCGTCATCCACAATGAGAACTGTGTCCGCCACAATGATTTACCCCCTTTACAGAACGATGGCAATGGATTATGATAGCAGTATGGGTAGGGAAGCCCTGATTCATTCATCTTCCGCGGAAATCCAGCGCTTGCATTGATTTCCAAATGAGTCAGACTTCCCCTAAGTATACGGGAGAAAATCCCGTTTGACAAGGGGGTATTCTTTGAACAGCAAGAAAAAACCCTTCCTGATCCTGTGCCTGGTTTTGGCAGTGCTTCTCGGAATACCGATTTTTGGCTGTATCATGGTGCTGCATGTGTTCGGAAAATGCGAACAGATCATTATGGAACACGAAAGCCACGAGGCGCTTCTGGCTGCTCTGAAACCGGAAGCCGTTTTGCTGCTGGTATGCAGTGGGTTGATTGTTACGGGCGTACTGATTTGTATCATCCTGGTTTTTTGGATTTCCGGCAGAGAACATCGGGAAATCACTGCGCTGAAACAGAAGAATGAGGCAATGGAGCAATTAAACCGCCAGATACAGCAGATGGCCCATCATCAGAGGTTAGAGATGATCGGGACACTGACCTCCAGTATTTCCCATGAGTTCAATAATCTGCTGACTCCGATTATGGGCTACAGCCTGATGGCCCTGGAACGGATTGACGAGAAGGATACAGAGCTCTATGACGGGATTGTGGAAATCTATGAGTCTTCCCGAAAGGCAAAGACGATTATCTCCCGGCTCTCGGATCTTTCCCGGAAAAACTCCTCCGCTTACTTTCGGGAGGTTTCCCTGGACGAATTGGCTCGGAAGACACTGGACGTTGCGGCGCCGGCAAAACCTGAGCAGGTGGAAATAAAGCTGAATTTGAATTGCTGGGATCAGCGTATTCCTGCCAACGAATTGCAGCTTTCTCAGCTCCTGCTGAATCTGATTCTGAATGGGTTTCATGCCATGCAGGATTCCGGAGGGCTCATGACCGTGGATACCTGGTTTGATGAAGATTCTGTTTTCCTTTCGGTGTCCGATACCGGGTGCGGAATCCCGGAGAATATTCTTCCGCACATTTTCGATCCCTTCTTTACGACCAAGGAGGAAGGGAAGGGGACCGGTCTCGGGCTTGCAATTGCCGCTCAGGTGGTTGAGGAGCATCACGGTTCGATCCATGTAGACAGCCAAGTTGGGAAAGGCTCTGTATTTACGGTTTCGCTTCCCAGAAGAACAGAAGGTGAATGCGG
Source organism: Faecousia sp. (assembly GCA_051887095.1). GTDB lineage: Bacteria > Bacillota > Clostridia > Oscillospirales > Oscillospiraceae > Faecousia. The sequence continues at coordinate 1,986 of JBJEYY010000139.1, forward strand.
CAGCATCGGAAATCTTAATAAATATTAAGGCAGAAGAAATGCTCTGTTAAGGTAGATTTGGTAGTATCTTGCCGAAAAGGGCCGCACAGCGGCCGCTAACTTAATGGAGGTACATAGAAATGAAAAAAAGCATTGCGATTCTGATGGCGATGGTTCTTCTGCTGGGCTTACTGGCCGGCTGTTCCGGTAAGGCTGCTGTAGCGCCGACAACTGCCGCTACCGAAGCACCTTCCGCTACGGAAGCTCCTGCTGCCACCGATGCTCCCGCATCTGCCGCCGCGGTAAAAACCGGTCTTTACGTGGGCGCTTCCGTCTCTGAAAGCAAGAGCGCAACTGCGGAGGAGAATGGTCAGGCGAAGTACGACGTTACGATGGTGGCTGTCACCGTCAGTGACGAGGGCGTTATCGAGTCCTGCGTGATTGACAGCATCCCTGCCACCGTAAAGTTTGACGCTTCCGGCACCATTACTTCCGACATCTCCGCTGCTGTTCCCACCAAGAATGAGCTGGGCGAAGGCTATGGTATGAAAGCCTACGCTGGCTCCAAGTACGAGTGGAACGAGCAGGTGGCTGCCCTTGCCGCCTATGCCGTTGGCAAGACTGTGGAGGAGCTGAAGAATGGTGCTGTGGACGAGACCGGCCACGCCGCCGATGCGGATCTGGCTTCCACTGCTACGATTTACCTGGGCGGCTATGTCTCCGCTATCGGGGCTGCCGTAACCAACGCGCAGCACCTTGGCGCTGTTTCCGGCGACAAGCTGGTGCTTGCCTCCCTGAACAGTGTTGGCAGCAGCAAGAATCCGGAGGGAGACAAGGCGGGCACTGCCCAGCTTGACGCGGACATTACCGCTATGACCATGAACGGCGGCGTGATCACCTCCTGCTATATTGACAGCCTTCAGGCGAAGGTCAATTTTGACACCACCGGAACCATTACCACCGACCTGTCTGCCCCCATTCTGACCAAGAATGAGATGGGGGAGGGCTACGGCCTGAAGGCCTACGCCGGTTCCAAGTACGAGTGGAACGAGCAGGCCGCCGCGTTTGCCGCCTATGTGACCGGCAAGACTGCCGAAGAGGTTGCCGGGATCGCCGTGAATGAAAAGACAGCCCCTGCGGATGCCGATCTTGCCGCGACTGTGACCATCTCCATTGCTGGTTTCCAGGCGCTGATCGCCAAAGCAGCCGCACAATAATCTGACCTCTTGGCTGTCGGATTTCCGACAGCCAAATTTTTTGAAAGATGAAGAGAATGCTTTTAAAACTAACCGCGGCAACTGCAGCCATCGGGCTGCTGCTGACCGGGTGCGCTTTCCGGGGGAAGGAAAGGAAACAGTATCGGGCAACATTTCTGACCCTGTTTGATACCGTGACATACGTCAGCGGATTGGCCGACAGCCAGGAGGATTTTTCTGCGCAGGCCCAGGAAATCCACGACGAACTGCTGGTTTACCACAGGCTGTTTGATATTTACAACGAATACGACGGGATCAACAACCTGAAAACGGTGAACGACATGGCCGGGATCGCCCCTGTCCAGGTAGATGGCGAGATCATCCGGATGCTGACGGATTGCCGTGACTACTATGAACTGACCTCCCACCGGGTGAACACTGCCATGGGGAGTGTACTTTCTCTGTGGCACGAGGCAAGAACCGCCGGACTGGACGACCCGGCTTCGGCGGAGCTTCCTGACGCGGATTCCCTGGCGGAAGCAAGCCGGCATGTGAGCTGGGACGATGTTATTCTGGACACGCAGGCGTCGACGGTATACCTGGCAGACCCCCAGCTTCGTCTGGATGTGGGCGCGGTTGCCAAGGGCTGGTCCGTCCAGCAGGTGGCCCGCAACGCTCCGGAGGGGCTGCTGATCAGCGTGGGGGGAAACGTCTGCGCTACGGGGCCCAAGGATGCGTCTGGCACGCCCTGGGTCGTAGGAATCACGGATCCCGACGGAGGAAGCGAGTATCTTCATACACTGTATATCACGGATCAGGCCGTTGTGACCAGCGGCGACTACCAGCGGTATTATGTGGTGGACGGAAAAGTCTATCATCATATTATCGATCCCGATACCTTGTACCCTGCGCAGCTTTGGCGTGCGGTGACGGTGGTCTGCACGGATTCCGGTCTGGCGGACGCACTGTCCACAGCGCTGTTCCTGATGTCCCGGGAGGACGGACAGCGGCTTCTGGAGCAATGCGGGGCGGAGGCGATGTGGATGGATGCGGAGGGGAACCTCTTCTATAGTCCCGGTTTTGAAGATTTGATTCGGACCTGAAAATGAGGTGACAAGAAAATGAAAAGACTTTTCTTTGGAGGAATTCACCCCTCCTACCGCAAAGAGCTGTCCGTGAAGGTAACGCCCTCGGTGGCTGTCATCCCGAAACAGGTTGTCATTCCCATGCTCCAGCATATCGGTGTGCCCTGTGTTCCGCTGGTGAAGGTGGGGGACAAGGTCCTTCGGGGGCAGAAGATTGGTGACGGGGAAGGTCTGTGCGTCCCGGTACACGCCTCTGTTTCCGGTACGGTGATCGCCGTGGAGCCCCGCCCCCATCCCTTGGGCAGAATGGTGACCGCCGTTGTAATTGAAAATGATTTCCAGGATACAACCATTCCGCCACGCTCATCCTGCGGAAATGCCGAAGCCATGGACCCGGATACCATTCTCGGCCTGATCCGGGAGGCTGGAATTGTCGGCATGGGCGGCGCGGCTTTCCCGGGAAACGTGAAGGCGCTTTCCGCCATCGGGAAGGTGGATACCCTCATCGCCAACGCCTGCGAATGTGAGCCCTATATTACGGCGGACGATACGCTGCTCAGAACAAATCCGGAGCAGGTGCTGCGTGGAATGCAGATTCTGAGCCGGGTCCTGCAGCCCAAGCGGGCAATTCTTGCGGTGGAGGACAATAAACAGGAAGCAATTGCCAAAGTGAACGGACTCCTTCCGGAGTATTCCGGAATCGAATTGGCGGTGCTGCCCACCCGTTATCCCCAGGGCGCGGAAAAACAGCTGATCCAGGCGCTGACCGGACGGGAGGTTCCTCCGGGTCAGCTTCCGGTCAGCGCGCACTGCGCGGTGTTTAATGTGTCCACCTTTGCGGCGATTTACCGGGCGGTGGAGCTGGGGGTGCCTGTGACATCCCGAATTGTAACCGTGTCCGGAGAGGCCATTCGGGAGCCTCAGAATTTTATTGTGCGGATTGGTACCAGCTTCCATGACCTGATTGAGGTGGCGGGAGGACTGAACGACAGCACGGAGCGGGTAATCAGCGGCGGGCCCATGATGGGCATTGCCCAGAGTGACCTTTCCGTACCTGTGGTGAAGGCAACAAACTCCGTGCTGTGCCTTCTGAAGGATCGCAACGGTGCGGCGGAAAATCCCGTTTGTCTGCGCTGCGGAAAATGTGTCTCCGTCTGCCCCATGCGGCTGCAGCCGCTGTACTTGTACCGGTTTGAGAAGGCGGGGAATGCCGGGGAGCTGGAACGGCTTCATGTGATGGATTGCATTGAATGTGGAAGCTGCGCCTTTACCTGCCCCGGAAAGCTTCCTTTGGTGGAACATATTCGCTTTGGAAAGCAGCTTCTGAAGGAGGCGAAGAGCAAATGAATCTGACGGTTGCGTCCTCCCCTCATATCCGCGGGGATTTCAAAACCAGCAGGCTGATGCTGGATGTGGTGGTGGCGCTGCTGCCCGCCCTGGCGGTGGGCACATGGGTGCTTGGCCTGCGTGCTTTGGCAGTGACGGTGGTTTCTATGGTGTCCGCTGTTGGGGCAGAGTGGCTTTACTCCAAGATTTCCAGGACACGAAATACCCTCCGCGATTGCTCCGCACTGGTTACCGGAATGCTTTTGGCACTGACACTTCCTGCCTCCGTACCCTATGGGATTGTCATTCTGGGCAGTGTTTTCGCGATTCTTGTGACAAAGTGTATGTGCGGCGGTTTAGGGCAGAATATATTTAATCCCGCCCTGGCAGCCCGTGCTTTCCTGATGCTGCTGTTTCCGGCGGCGCTGACGCACTATGAAGCAGTGGACGGCATCAGCACCGCAACGCCGCTTCATCAAATGGTTATGCCCGCGCTGCCGGGAAACAGCCTCATGGATATGTTCCTCGGCAGGATTCCTGGTTCCATCGGGGAGCTGTCCGCCCTGGCATTGCTGCTTGGCGGAGCTTTCCTGGTTGCCCGGAAGGTCATCTCTCCCAAAATACCGCTGGCGTATCTCGGAAGCGTCGCGGTGCTGACCCTGATTTTTTCCAAGACGGGCAATCCAATCAGTTGGATGCTTTACAGTATTCTGGGAGGCGGTGTGATGCTGGGAGCCATCTTCATGGCCACGGATTATGCCACCTCTCCCGTAACGCCCATGGGACAGATCCTTTATGGCATCGGCTGCGGCGTTCTCACGGTTTTTTTCCGGTACTTTGGACTGTTTCCGGAGGGGGTCACTTATGCGATTCTGCTGATGAACCTGCTGACCTGGGCAATTGACCGGGTCACCTCGCCCCGCCGGTTCGGCGCGAAGAAAGGAGAACGGGTATGAAAAAAGAAATTTTGATGCCGGTTCTCGCGATTTTGCTGGCTGCTGCTGTACTTTTTGCTGCTTCTGCGGGCCTTTCATCCATTCGGGAAGAAAATGCCCGGCGGGAGCTGGATGAAATGATGAAAACCATCCTCCCGGGGAGCGGTGCTTTCACGGAGGAGCCTTATTCCGGTGAGGATGAGAACATCCGCGCCGCCTACAAAGCGGAAAACGGCTACGTCGTCCATGTGGTTACGGCAGGCTACGCGGGAGATATTTCCATGCTGGTAGGCGTTTACAACGATGGTTCGGTTGCCGGACTGGTGATCCGGGAGCTGCGGGAAACCAGGGGACTTGGCGGTCGCGCCCTCACGGACACGGATTTTCTCTCCCAGTTTTTGAACACCAGGGGCGACGCGACAGTGGGGGACAATGTGGATGCGCTGACCGGAGCGACTGTCACCTCCAGGGCCATTGCCCGGGGTGTGAATTCCGCAGCGGCCTTTGTTACCGGAGCGGACGCATCCTCCAGCGCGACCACATGGGGAGGCTGACGGAATGAAGAACAAATCCTATCTGCTGAATATGGTTTTGACCGCTGGTTTGGGGGCGCTGCTGCTTGTCTGCGTGCTGGTGAAAACCTTTTTGCCCGGTGTTATCTTGCCGGCGTTGGATATTCCGGGCATTACCCTGATTTCCCTTGCGGCGCTGCTGCTGGAACATTTTTTGGCGCCGGGGGCCGGGAGAAATTACCTTCTGATCTTCCTTTTCTCAGTAATCAGCTTTGCGGTGCTTCCCTTGGCTGCCGGAATGGCCGGTGCAGGGGAATGGTGGATGCTGGCATTGGCCGGAGGCGTTATCTTTACCGGAACTACCTTGGTTTTTGAATCGGTCACCGGGAGAATTGCCTCCGGAAACGGGTCAAAAACAGCGTTGATTCTGACCGCACTGGGAATTTACCTCGCAGTGCAGTGCTTCACCGGAATCTTTCTTTGAAAAATTGCTCCCTGCGGTTTTCTGCAGGGAGACTTTTTTACCTCTGAAAGGAGGACAGATATTCTCCGGCCATGTGAACGGCCACAGCTCCGTCCGATATTGCGGTTACTACCTGGCGAAGAGGCTTGACACGGACATCCCCCACGGCATAGACACCGGGGATGGCGGTTTCGGTTGTGTCTCCCGCCGGAATATAACCGCCGGGAGCAAGTTTCAACTGGGAGCCAAACAGCTGCGTCGCGGGAACTCTTCCAATGCTGATAAAGAGCCCTTCACATTCCAGTGTGGATTTTGTCCCGGAATGGACATCCTGAAGCTGAATCCCGGTGAGTTTCTCCTCGTAAAGAAGAGCTGTCACAACACTATTCCAGCGGAATTCCACATTTCCGGCATTTCTGAGCGCCTCCTCGTCAATCTTTTCAGCGCGGAGGGTATTCCTTCTGTGGATAAGAATCACCTTTGACGCGATTTTGCTCAGGAGCAGCGCGTCCGCGGCGGCGGAACTTCCCCCGCCCACCACTGCAACGGTTTTATCCTTATAAAACATAGCATCACATGCTGCACAGTAGGCGATACCCCGGCCCAGGAGTTCCGTTTCTCCCTCCAGCTCCAGGTGTCTGGGACTGGCTCCTGTGGCAAGCACCACTGTTTTGGCAAAAAAAAGTTCTTCGGACGTTTCCACCACCTTTGGATTTTTCAAAAGATCCACCCGGGTGACCTCCGAATATTTTGTGGCAGCGCCGAAGCGTTCTGCCTGCTTGCGCATGGAATCGCCCAATGTGAACCCATCGACCCCCTGCGGAAATCCGGGGTAATTGTCAATCTGATGGGTGAGGGCCATCTGGCCTCCTGCCCACAGCTTCTCCAGGACAAGCACGTCCAAACCGGCTCTGGCAGCGTAGAGGGCTGCGGTATAGCCTCCCGGGCCGCCTCCCAGAATGAGCATATCGTATACATGATTGGAATTCATAAACGTACCCCTTTCGTTGCATAACTGTAGTATACCCGGAAAGCTGTGTTTTTCCGTGTTGATGTCACGAAGAATATTGTTGACAATTGTAAACAGCCATGATATGATCTGGTTACAGTTGTAAACAATGCAAGGGGTGATCCTATGGAGAAGGAACATATCCGTTTGACCGAGGCGGAATGGGCAGTAATGGAATGCCTGTGGGAGAAGGAGCCCAGAACCGGCAGGGAAGCGGTTGATTGGCTCGGAAAACGTATGGGCTGGACGCGAAGCACCTCTCTTACGCTGCTTCGCAGACTGGAGGCGAAGGGGGCTGTGGCCGGGGAGGCAGATGGAGAACGGAAGGTTTTCAGACCTCTGATCCGGAGGGAGGATGCCGCCCTTCGGGAAACTGAGAGCCTTCTGGACCGGGTGTATAAAGGAAGCTTAAGCCTGATGGTTAGCTCCTTGACCAAAAAACAGCCCCTGCGTCAGGAGGAAATTGACGAGCTGTATTCGATTCTCAGGGAGATGGAGGCTGGGAGCGATGATTGATTGGATTCTATCCTCCAGTCTGCTGATTCTGGTGGTGATTTGCACCAGGGCCATTTTTAAGGATAAAATCAGTCAGCGGCTGCGCTACGCCCTGTGGAGTTTGGTGCTTCTGCGGCTTCTGATCCCAGTAAATATCGGGCACAGCGTCATCAGCACGGCAAATCTTTCCGCTTCCATTCAGACCCGGCAAACTGTTGCTTCTCTGGAAAACCGGGTTCAGAATCAAAACGGAACCACTCCCTCTGTCCAAGTGGCTGTAAGACCGGATAATGGGGAAGCTGCACAGCAGGCTCCCGTGGATAGAATGGAAACAGAACCCTCCGAAGAACGATCTTTCCGGAGGGAATGGATTCCAGAAATCGCGAAAACCATCTGGATTGTGGGAGCTGTATCAGTGGGCGGTGTTTTCCTGTATTCCAATCTCCGATTTGGCGCAAGGCTCAAAAGGAGCAGCCGGAGAATCCGGGGGATTCGGAGAGGTCTGCCGATTCGTATCTCGGAGGCTGCGGATTCCCCCTGCCTGTTCGGGCTGTTTCACCCGACGATTTTTGTGACGCAGGAGGTCGCGGACAATCCGACGCTCCTGAGACACTGCGTATGCCATGAGCGGTGCCACTACCGCCACGGAGATCACGTTTGGGCAGCATTGCGGGGCGTTTGCGTTGCGCTGCACTGGTATAATCCGCTGGTGTGGTGGGCGGCATCCCTGTCCCGGCAGGATTCGGAACTGGCCTGCGATGAGGCGGCCATTGCGATGCTGGGAGAACGGGAACGGGCAGAGTATGGTCGCACCCTCATTCTCATGACCGCACAGAAAAACAGGAATGTGCTGCTGGCGGCAACCACCATGTCGGCGAAAAAGAGCGTGATCCGGGAGCGTATCCGGATGATTGCCCGGAAGCCCAAAACGGCTGCCCTTACCATGATCGTTCTGATTCTGGTCGGCGTGATTGCGGCAGGCTGTGTGTTTACGGGCGCAAAAGAAACGCCCACGGAGGATACCGATACTTCCACTGTCCAGACGGAGAGCGGAAACACTGAGGACACCGCAGGAGTGCCTGACGGGCAGACGGATCCGGATGCTGCGGAGCAGGGGGATCCTGCGGCAACGGTTGCCCGCGAAGTTTTGCATAACGAGCGGGAAAGAGACAAGGTCTGCATTGCAGTGCTTCCCACCGGTATTTCCATGTCGGGAGAGAATTTCCGATATATTATCCCGGAGGATCAGGAACGTTGTATTTCCGCGTATCAAAACGCGGTGGGAAAAGCCTCGGAAGGATACGAATGGGATGGCAGCAGAGGCTGGTATATTTATTACGAAGATGAATGGTGGGAAGTCACGGAGTCGGGGGCCTTACTGGGTGTGGGCAGTGTTTCGCCGGAGAATGCGGCGGAATTGGTTGCCCTCTGCCAATCCGCCATTGCCGATGCCGGAATGAATTCCCCTGCCAGGCCGGAGGACTTCACCGCAATCCGTTCCGCGACGCTGGATTGGAACGGAACTCACACGATTTCCAATCAGGCGGACCTGAGCAAAATCGGGAATTGGCTCACAAATTCCAGGGAAATCAGAGGAGCGGGGTGCTGGTTTACGGGAATGCTGACCCTGGAGCTGGAAAGTGGGGAGGTCAGAACCATTGCCATGGCCACTGACAGCTGCGGCACCTGGATGAGCGAGGGCGTGATTTATCAGTATGCCAGCGGGAATGAGGAGTTTTACTCCATGTTTGCTGCAGAAGCCATCCACGACGCGGTACAGCAGGGAATTGACAATGCCAGGGATTTAATGGTCTACCTGGATTGGAGCAGGTATGCCAGGGAGTACGGGCGTGAGGAGACCCTGGCGCTGATGGATATGCTGAAGGATTGGGCGCTGGAAGCGCCGTCGGAACGGTGCTTCAGCATGGCGAACATGACACGGGGACTGGACGGAGCCTACACCGATTACTTTGCCTGGATTCTTTCGCAGCTTTATGAGGCGGACAAGCCGGAATTTGCGTGGCAATGCCTGGGCAACGCGACAGACGCGGTACGGGAAGAGGTGCTTAGGCTGCTGGCCTATCAATGGGGTATGAGTACAGAAGAGGTTCGGGCGACGCTTCGGCGTGATATTGATGCACTGTAACACCGGAATATATGGCAAATTGATAAATCGATATTTAGCGTACTGAAGAAGTTGTCATTGCGAACCAGCGCGCACGCTGGCGTGGCAATCCCCCAAGGATTTAGGGC
>JBJEYY010000140.1:0-11200 GCA_051887095.1 Faecousia sp.
TCAACCGGGGGATTGCCACACCAGCGTGCGCGCTGGTTCGCAATGACAGTTCTTTGTTAGCGTGCTAAACAACAATTTGTCGGCTTGCTGACTTAAGCCGATAAGCACATTTTGAAATATCCCCGAAGGAGATTCCATAACTTTCCACTGTCCACTGTTTTTAGCCCCACAGGGCGGAGAGCATGGGGATGACCTGCTTCTTTCGGCTCATGACCCGGGGCAGGAATACGGTGTTGTCCTTGGGGGTGGCGTTGAAGGCCTGGTGGATGGTCTCGTCGTCGCCGATGTAGAGAATCTGGGTTCCCTCCAGCAGCACGTCGGTGAGCATCAGGATCACCATGGACAGGTCCTTCTCCTTGGCCACCTTGCGCATCAGCTCCAGGAATTCCTCCCGGCGCTGCAGCATGCTGGGGCTGTCCACGCAGGTAATCTGGGCCACTGCCAGGTCGTGGCCCGCGATGTGGAACTCCTTGTAGTCCGTGAACAGCAGCTCCCGGGCGGTCTTGTTGCCCACGGAGGCAGAGAAAATCTCCTTGCCCAGCTCGTCCAGGGACACATTGGCAATCCGGGCCATCCGCTCCGCCGTCCGGATATCCCGGGAGGTGCAGGTGGGGGACTTGAACATGACGGTGTCGGAGATAATGGCCGCGGCCATCATGCCCGCCATCTTCTCCGAGGGCATCAGGCCCCGGTCCTGGAACATACCGGCGATGATGGTATTGGTGGAGCCCACAGGCTCGTTGCGTACGTAGATGGGGTTGGTGGTCTGAATGTCCGCCAGCCGATGGTGGTCAATGATCTCTAAGATTTCCGCTTCCTCCAGGCCGGGCACGGACTGGGCGGCCTCGTTGTGGTCAACCAGCACAACCCGCTTGCGCCGGGGACGCAGCAGGTGATACCGGGTCAGGACACCGGCCACCTTCTCATTCTCGTCCAGAATGGGGTAGCAGTGTTCCCGGTATTTGAGCACCTGCTCCCGCACCTCGTCCAGGCGGTCCTCCAGGTGGAAGCACACCAGATCCTGGGTCCGGCAGATCCGCTCCACCGGGGTGGACTGGAAGATCAGCCTGGCTGCCCGGTAGGCGTCGAAGGGGGTGGAGATGATACAGGTGGTGGTGGGATAGCTGCGGAATTCGTCATCCAGCTCCGCCTGGCACAGCACCAGGCAGTTTACATTCATGTCCAGGGCCCGTTTGATCATATCCGGCTGGTGGCCGCAGAAGACAATGCTCTTTTTCCGGTTGAACAGCAGATTCTCCCGGCTCTGGGGCAGGGCGATGGAGATTTCCCCCTCGATGGTGTCGGTACTCTCCCCTGCCTCGTTGAGGATTTTGCCCTCCAGCACGGACAGGACGTTGAAAAGAGGCACGGCCTTCAGGACCCCCAGGGTAACCAGGGCCATGTTGTAGCTGGCAACATCCTCCCGGGAGAGCATGCCGTAGAGGGTGCCGTCCTCGTTGGCCACGGGCAGGGCGGAGATGTTCTTCTGCTCCTGGAGCACCTTCCAGGCCCGGCCCTCGGTGACTGCGCCGCTGAGGATGGGCGGGGTGTCAAAGTCCAGGTCCCGGACCTGGGTGTACATATTGGTGATCCGCTTGGGAGGCTGGAAGCCGAACCGGTCCAGCACAATCTGGGTTTCGTCGGAGACGTGGCCCAGGCAGGCTGCTTCGTACTCCCGGTCCCCCAGGGCGTTGCGCAGGGCCGCGTAGGCCATGGCCGCCACGATGGAGTCCGTGTCCGGGTTGCGGTGTCCGGTTACGTAGATGGGATCCATAGGATTTCCCCTTTCTTCTGACAAATGTGCATAGATAGAATCTATTATATCCTGAAAAGGCCCAAATAGCAAGAGCCCGCCGGGAAAAACTCAGCTTCCCAGCGGATTTTGGGTGGGGATGTGTTCCGGTAAATCAGCATTGCAAAACACCAAAGCGATAAACTGTTGTTTGTAATATTCGTTCCAAGTTTCCTGTCATTGCGAACCAGTCCTCAGACTGGTGTGGCAATCCCCTTACTTAGAGGGGAAATGTACCGAATAGAGCCCCGAAAAACGGGGATTGTCACGGTTTTGGTGGTAAATGTTACCTGGTTCCATTCAACCGGGGGATTGCCACGCCAGTTTGCGAACCGGCTCGCAATGACAGAATATATTTGACAAACAACAATTTATCTTTCTCCCCGCAGGTTAAGTCAGCTTATTCAGCAGCTTTACGGCGCCGATGATGACCAGGGTCACCAGAAAGGTGCCGAGATACCCCTCGCCGCAGATGGGCAGGGCGGCGCGCAGAAGTTCCAAATGCATATTCCTTCCTCCTTTACAATGCGGCTTTGGTGAGGGCCAGGATCAAGCCTCCCGCGATAACGGAAGCGATCTGCCCGGATACGTTGACGCCCGCCGCGTGCATCAGCAGGAAATTCTGGTTGTCCTCCTGAAGCCCCATTTTGTGCACCACCCGGGCGGACATGGGGAAGGCGGAAATCCCCGCCGCGCCGATCATGGGGTTGATCTTCTCCCGGAGGAACAGGTTCATGAATTTCGCCAGCAGCACGCCCCCTACCGTGTCAAACACAAAGGCCACCAGCCCCAGACCGATGATCATCAGGGTGTCCCACCGCAGAAATTCCTCCCAGCCCATCCGGGAGGCAATGGTGATGCCAAGCAGGATGGTAATAAGGTTTGCCAGCACATCCCGGGCAGTGGCGGCGAGGTTATCCAGCACCCCGCACTCCCGAAGGAGGTTGCCGAACATGAGAAACCCGATCAGCGCCGCGGCATCGGGAGCCACGATGCCCACAATCAGCGTCACAAGAATGGGAAACAGAATCCGGGTCAGCCGGGAAACGGGCTTACCGCGGTAGGTCATCCGGATGCGCCGCTCCGCCGGGGTGGTCAGGAGCTTAATAATGGGGGGCTGCACTATGGGCACCAGGGCCATGTAGGAATAGGCGGCCACCATAATGGCCCCCAGGTAACGGCTTCCCAATTGAGTGGCTACGAAAATGCTGGTGGGGCCGTCTGCCGCGCCGATGATGGCGATGGAGGCCGCGTCGGCAAGAGGAAAGCCCAGAGCTGAGGCCGCCCCCAGGGTGAGGAAGATGCCGAACTGGGCCGCCGCCCCGAAGAGCATGAGTTTTGGGTTGGAAAGCAGGGGCTGAAAGTCAATCATGGCCCCGATGCCGATGAAGAGCAGCAGTGGGAACAGCTCCGCCCCGGCTATCCCTAAGTCAAAGAGGTGCTCCAGCACCAGCCGAACTCCGCCGCCCTCCGCGGCGGGAAGGTTCATGAGAATGGCCCCGAAGCCCATGGGCAGCAGCAAGGTAGGCTCCATTTTCCGGGCGATGGCGAGATAAATCAGCACCCCGCCCAGCAGCCACATGACCGCCTGTCCAGGGGTGATGTCGGTGATTGTGCGCAGTAAGATTTCCAAATTGATTTCCTCCCCGTAAAATAAAGGGCCCAGCAGGGGAAGTTCCCGGCCAGTTCCTCCATTTATCATAGCACGGGCATGAAAAGAACAAATGGGGTTTGTGTAAAATCTAAGTAAAATTCCCGGACGGAATACCCGCCCGGGAAGGTCAAGAGGATATGGAAGTTTGACAAATTGGTGTTTATCGCTTTGCCTCAAAGTTTCCTGTCATTGCGAACCAGCGCGCACGCTGGTGTGGCAATCCCCTTACTTAGAGGGGAAATGTATCGAAAAGTGCCCGAAAGAGTGGGAGTCGTTCCGATTTTTGGTGGTAATCGTTACCTGGTTCCATTCAACCGGGGGATTGCCACACCACTTAAGCGCACTGGTTCGCAATGACAGGTAATTTGGGACGCACACCGACAAAAACCAATTTGTCGCTCTGTGGATGGGATCAGACTGTGAACTCGCCGTCCAGGAGTTCCTTGCCGCTGTCGCCCAGATACCAGTGGATTCTGCCTGGGGCCAGGGTGGGGCGGAGCCGGTAATCCCACTGGATCAGGCTTTCGTCGGGGATGGAGAGGCGCACTTCCCGGCGCTCCCCGGGGGCCAGGAGAAATTTGTCGAAGCACACCAGCTGCCGCCGGCGGGAGGTAGCTACCCCCTGGAGCCGGTGGATATACAGCTGGGGCACGGCCCAGCCGGGACGGTCGCCGGTGTTGGTCACCCGGAGGATAACCTCCCGGCGTTCTTTCTCCGGGGCGAAAATCAGGGAATAGTCAAACCGGGTATAGCTGAGCCCCGCGCCGAAGGGATATTTGGGAAGCGTCGCCCCGTCGTAGTAGGCCATGGGGCGGTAGGAATCCTTGGGATTGTAGTATACGGGCAGCCGGGTCGCGTCGTCCGGCAGGGACACGCTGAGCCGTCCGGCAGGCTCGATTTCGCCCAGCAGAAGCCCTGCCAGGGCCTCACCCCCGGTGGGGCCGGGGTAGAAGCTGCACACGATGGCATCACTGCACCGGTCAATGGTTTCCATCTCGTAGGGCCGTCCGGCGATCAGCACCGTGACCAGGGGCTTGCCCGTGGCCTTCAAAAGCTCCAGCAGCCTCAGCTGCTCCCCGGGGAGCCTCAGGGAAGCGTTGTCCACATTCTCCCCGCAGTCCATGGTGACCCGGTCCTGGTGCTTCAGGGCGCCGTTGGTGTCAAATTCTCCCGCGATGGCGAAGCGGCTGGAGCTGCCGCCCAGGGCGGCCACGATCACATCGCAGTCCCGGGCCAGCTCTACTGCCTCCCGAATCAGCGCCTCGTCGGAGCCGAACATGGAACATCCGGGGTGGCAGGTGACCTTCGCTCCCAGCTTTTCCAGTCCCCGGCGGAGGGTTGTGCCCTGCCCCTGGCGCAGCGGGGGGGTGTAGTCCCCCAGCTGGTTATAGATGGCGTCGGCATTGGGACCGATGAGGGCGATTTTCTGACCCTGGTTCAGGGGCAGCACCCCGGCCTCGTTTTTCAGCAGCACCGGGGTTTGCTCCGCCAGACGCTTGACCTGGGGACAGCTTTCCGCGTTGTAGGATTGCCAGTGGTCGGTCTCCGGGACGAAGGGATTTTCGAAGAGGCCACGGCGGAATTTCACGGTGAGAATCCGCTTGCAGGCCCGGTCGATGGTGCTTTCCTCCACCAGACCCCGCTGCACAGCCTCCTCCAGGCGGCCGAAGGCGGTGTCCCACAGGCCCAAATCCACTCCGGCGTTGAGGGCAGCCGCGCCGGAGGCCACCCGGTCCCCGGTGACCGCGTCCAGTTGGTCGATGGCCACGCCGTCGGACATGACGAAGCCTGTAAAGCCGTATTCCTCCCGCAGAAGGCCGGTCAGCAGGGCGGGGTTTGCGTGGCAGTAGATGCCGTCAATCTCGTTGTAGGCCGCCATGAAGCTGGTGACCCCCGCCTCCACGCAGGCCTTCACCGGGGGCAGGTGGATCTCCCGCAGCTCATGCTGCCCAATCCGGGCCGCACTGGCGTTGACGCCGCCGGTGGTCTCCCCCTGGCCGCACAGGTGCTTGGCGGTGACGTCAACCCCCTGGCTCTGGATGCCGGTGACCACCGCCCGGGCCATTTGGGAGGCCAGATAGGGGTCCTCCCCAAAGCATTCCTCGCTGCGGCCCCACCGGGGGTCCCGCAGCACGTCCAGGGCGGACACCAGGGCCAGGTCCACGCCCATTTCCTTCAGCTGTTTGCCGCAGACTTCCGCGGCGGCTTCCAGAAGCTCCGGCGCGAAGCTGCAGCCCACGGCCAGGTTGACGGGGAGCAGATAGCCGTCCAGGGCCTGATGGCCGTGGGGGCATTCGGAACTCAGCAGGGCAGGGATGCCCAGCCGGGAGTGCTGGAGGACGTATTTCTGCACCAGATTGCTTGCCCGGGGGGACAGCACGCCAGTGAGGCCGGTGTCGAAGTTCTTTCCCGACCAGGGGTCCGCCCGGTGAAGGCCGTAGAGGGCTCCCAGGCCGGAGTAGCGTTCTACCTCCTGGCGGAATTCTTCAGTGAGGACGAGGGTGTCCCCCTGGCGTTCAAAGCAGGAAAAGCCGTAGAGCCGCTGGTTCAGCTGGCCTACCTTCTCCCGCAGCGTCATCCGCCCCAGCAGATCCTCCGCCCGCTCCTCCGGGGACAGGGCGGGATTTTGATATGGATACATAGAATACCCCTTTTTTGATAGTTGACAGTGTACAGTTGACAGTGGACAGTTAAGGTGTCCCTTCGGGACGAAAAAAGAACTGTCATTGCGAGACCAGTGCGCACACTGGTCGTGGCAATCCCCCAACAATTCAGGACGGTTCGTTAGGGCGTTTGTCAATTTTTCGGAGTTCTCGGAAGATCCGGGGGATTGCCACGCCAGTGTGCGCACTGGCTCGCAATGACAGCGTTTTTTGAACGCACACTTACAAACACCATTTTATCGGACTGGTAGGCAATAGCAAGCCAGCCACCGGGGGCCGGTGGCTGGGGTTCCTTACTTCAGAAGGATGGTCTTGATTTCGTAGGGCTTGATGGTGAAGCTTACCCGGCCGTTTTCAATGGGCAGCTCCTCCTCCACTTCCTCCAGGAGGTTGGTGGAGTAGGCCTTGGTGTAGGGGCCGGAAACGGTGAGGGCTGCTTTGGTGCGGGCGTTGCGGCACTCATACAGCCGCAGCACGGTGCCGCAGCCGTCCTCTGCCTGTTTCACGGTTTCGAGCACCACATTTTCCTTGTCCACAGAGGCGAAGCTGTAGCTCAGACCCTCGGCGCCGGTCACCGCGTAGGCGGGCTGGTTCAGGTAGTAGGCTTCCTTCACCGTGTCCGCCTGCCGCCAGGTTCCCTGATGGGGGTACAGGGCGTAGGTGAAGTGGTGGACCTCCACATCGGCGTTGGGGTTTGGCTCCACGCCGCACTTGATGAGGGTCAGGCCGATGGTGCCGTCCATGACGCTGTGGCCGTACTTGCAGTCGTTCAGCAGGCTGACGCCGTAGCAGCCCTCGGAGAAGTCCATCCACTTCTGGCCGCAGCTTTCGAACCGGGCCTTGTCCCAGCTGGTGTTGGTGTGGACCTTCCGGGTCACGTTGCCGAACTGCACCTCGAAGGTGGCCTCGTCGGAGTGGATGTCCACGGGGAACTCGGCTTTGAGCAGGTGCTGGTGCTCCTTCCAATCCGCCACAGTCTCAAAATCGATGCGGCGGGTATCGGCGTAGAAGTGAATCTTCTGGGTGATGAGGCTCTTGCTGCACTTCCAGGTCAGCTCCAGGGTGGTGCGGACGGGGCCGTCCTCGGTCCAGGCCATGCTCTGCAGATCGTTGACCTCCCAGGACTTCTCGGTATAGTACATATCGATGTCCCAGTTGTCATAGTAGATGGGCTTGTCCTCGTAGAGCTTCAGCATATTGCCCTTGCGGCCCGCCTTCAGCAGCTCCCGGTCCTCGGCCTTGTCGTAGATGGAGGTGAAGTGGCCGTTTTCGTCCAGAGCCAGGAGATAGAAGGGGGTCTCCAGGTGGTAGTCGTCCCCACGGGTGAAGGGGGAAGCAGCTTCGCCCTGGCAGGGGGTGAAGGACTTGTAGCCCTTGGAGGGGAGATTCTTCAGGTAGGCCACCGCGCCGTCCGCGGTCTGCTGGACGGGGTAGACCTCTGTGCCGTCGGTCACGGCCTTGGCGGAGCAGGCGCCCAGGTTGACGGCGTCATTTCTCACAAAACCGGTGGTGTTGAACACGGTGACGGCGCTGCCGCTGCCGGCCAGGGCTTCCAGCCGGGCGGCGATCAGGGAGCCAGCCTCCCGGGCCAGGGCCTCGTACTCAGCCTTGGTGACATCATACACCTCGGCAATGGAACTGCCGGGGAGGATGTCGTGGAACTGGTTCAGGAGCACGGTGTCCCGCCAGAATTTGGTGATCTCCTCGGCGGGGTAATTGCCGCTGAGCACGCCCAGCAGCTCCAGGTCCATGAGCATCAGCTCAGATTTGCGGTTGCCCCGCTTGTTCCGGGCCATGGAGGTGTAGGTGCCCCGGTGGTACTCGAAGTAGAACTCGCCCTCCCAGGTTTCCAGACGAGGATTATTGCGCACCTTCTTGTCCAGCTCGGTGAAGTAGGTGAGGGCCCCCTCCTGACGGACCTTGGGAATGCCCTTGACGCCCTTTTCCATCCGCTTGGAGACCTCCAGCATCTGCCGGGTGGGGCCGCCGCCGCCATCGCCGTAGCCGTAGCACACCAGAATGTCGTTGTTGATTTCCTTATTCTGGTAGCGCTCCCAGCCGCCCATGATGGCGTCGGGATGGAGCATGCCGTTGTAGGTGGTGAAGAAGCTCTCCTTGGGGTCCTGGCCGATGCCCAGGGTGGTGATCAGGTGGGTCAGCACCTCGCTGCCGTCGATGCCCCGCCAGATGAAGGTATCGTTGGGGGTCTTGTTGATCTGGTTCCAGGCAAGCTTGGTGGTCATGAAGTAATCCACGCCGCACTTCTTCATGATCTGGGGCAGGGCGCCGGAGTAGCCGAACACGTCGGGCAGCCACAGAATCCGGTTGTCCCGGCCGAACTCCTCCTTGAAGAAGCGCTTGCCGTAGATAAACTGCCGGGTTAAGGACTCGCCGGAGGTCAGGTTGCAGTCGGCTTCCAGCCACATGCTGCCCTCGGGCTCCCAGCGGCCCTCTTTGACCCGCTCCTTGATCTTGTCCATCAGCTCGGGGTAGCGCTGTTTCAGGAAATAGTACAGCACCGGCTGGCTGGACATGAACTTGTAGCTGGGGTACTCCTCCATTAGCTTCAGCACCGTGGAGAAGGAACGCACCACCTTCTCCCGGGTCTGGGCAACGGTCCACCACCAGGCCACGTCGATGTGGGTGTGGCCGATGCAGGTGGCGATGACGTCGTCGTGGCCGCCCATCTTCTCATACAGCTCGGTGCCAATGTAGTCGATGGCCCGCTTCACGGATTCCCGGAAGGCGTCGGAGTAGGGAAGGCGCATATCCAGCAGGTCAATGGTGTTGTTCAGAACGGTCTGGATGTCCAGGCGGGTCTTGTCGTCTTTGTCCATCCGGGAGAAGGCCCACAGAGGCACCTGGATGTCATAGTACAGCCGGTCGATGTCCTCGTCCAGACGGTAGAGGCTGGCCAAGAAGTTGAATTCCAGGTGGAGGGTGCCGGTGTAGGCCTGGATGTCAATGGTCAGCTCTTCGCCGCCCCGGGCATTTTCCAGCAGAAGAATCTCCCGGTGGTTCATATCCGCGCCCTGGCGGACTTCGCCGTTGACGAAAATCAGGAACTGGGGGTTCTTGCCGTCGTCCCACTCCTCGATCTGGGTGCGGATCTTCATCCACACGTTATGTCCGGCAAAGGATTCCGGGACGGTGATCTTCCGGCGGAACCAGTAGTGGGCGCCCTGGATGCCCTTGAAGTCCGTGACCTGGCCCTGGAAGGCGCCCTCGAACTTGTCGGTGCCCACATAGTTGGAGTACCAGCGCATGGTATTCGCGTCAAATTCCTGCCAGTCGGGCGCGGCCGCGTCGGCCTCCTCGGGCCGGAAGAACTGGCCGGGCTTGTACTGCCAGTGGGGCAGCTCCACCGTGTCCCGGAACCGCAGCAGCTGCAGCTGGTTGCAGATAACCTGAATTCTCTGGTCGATAAAATACATAGAAACGTTACCTCATATGATGAATTGACAATTGACAATGAACAATTGACAATGAACAATTGACAATTGGATATCCTTTCGGGATGGATGATTTATGGTGCCGATTTGATGCGGCAAACCGGTAAATTGGTGTCTGAAAGTGCACGTTACAAATGACCTGTCATTGCGAACCAGCGCGCACGCTGGTGTGGCAATCCCCCGGTTAGGGGAGAAACGTGCCAAAAGCACCCGAAAAAAGGGGAACGTTGCGGTATTTGGTGGTAATCGTTACCTTGTTCCTTTCAACCGGGGGATTGCCACGCCAGTTTGCGAACTGGCTCGCAATGACAGAATATATTCAACAAACACCAATTTCTCAAAGTGCCGGGGAACGCGGACAGGCGGTTTGGCCGAAATTGTCAACTGTCAATTGTCAATTCGGCGAAGCTGCGTTACAGGCTGTTCTCTTTGATGTAATCCAGCAGGGTGTCCACGGTGGTGAAGGCGAGACCCGTGACGGTATCGGCGCAGCCGTAGTAGATGGCGATCCGGCCGGTGGCGGCGTCGGTGAGGCAGGCGCAGGGGAAGGTGACGTTGGGCACGTCGCCCATGAGCTCGTAGGGCTCGTAAGGAGCCAGGATGTAATCCTTGGAGCGGTAGAGCACCTTCCAGGGCTCGTCCCGGTCCAGCAGCGCCGCACCCATGCGGTACACATAACCCTGGCAGGTGGTGATGACGCCGTGGTAGAGCATCAGCCAGCCTTCATCGGTTTCGATGGGGGTGGGGCCTGCGCCGATCTTGGTGCACTGCCAGCCGGAGTCCTCAAACTTGGCGGGGCCCATGACATGGCGGTGCTGGCCCCAGAACACCAGGTCAGGGCTCTGGCTGATGAAGATATCGCCGAAGGGAGTGTGGCCGGTATCGGAGGGCCGGGACAGCAGCAGGTACTTGTCGTTCACCTTCCGGGGGAACAGCAGACCGTTGCGGTTGTAGGGCAGGAGGGCGTTCTCCATCTGGTGGAAGGTTTTGAAGTCCTCGGTCCAGCCCATGCCGATGGTGGGGCCGTGGTAGCCGTTGCACCAGGTGATGTAGTACTTGCCGTCCAGATAGCACATCCGGGGGTCATAGCGGTATTCCTTCTTCGTCACTTCCTCGTCGCCCTCAAACACGATGGGGTCGTCGCTGATGTCCCAGTGGATGCCGTCCTTGCTGAAGCCCACGAAGATATCCATCTGGATGGAGCGGCTGTCGCAGCGGAACACGCCCGCAAAGCCGTCGCCGAAGGGCACCACGGCGGAGTTAAACACGCTGTTGGAGCGCTTGTTGGCATGGCGGCCGATGATGGGGTTTTCCGTGTAGCGCCACACGGGCATGGGATCGCCCTGGGGACGATCCTGCCAGGGGATGTTTTTCAGTTCGTTTCCGATGATCTTGGCCATAGAATGATCTCCTTATTTTGTTGGCGGAAGCCAAAATATATTTGAAATCATGCGGATTTTACCACAGAATTTTCAATTGTCAATACGGTTGCGGAAGAATATTTTTGGGACCGGAAGTTGGAGGAAAAACGGGGATCAGCGCCGTCTCGGCGGGAAGATAAATTGTTGTTTAGCGCACTAAAAAAGAACTGTCATTGCGAACCAGCGCGCACGCTGGTGTGGCAATCCCCCGGTTGAAT
>JBJEYY010000141.1:0-2029 GCA_051887095.1 Faecousia sp.
TACCGAAATGTGCCCGGAAGAGTGGGAGCCGCTGCGATTTTTGGCGGTAATCGTTCCCAGGTTCCTTTAAACCGGGGGATTCCCACGCCAGTGTGCGCACCGGCCCGGAATGACAGGAAATTTGAAACGTGTGTTGTAAACAACAATTTTCCGGACAAAGGGCTGTGACTTTCCTGCATTATACGTCCAAAGAAAAAACCTGTCAATTCATATTGCCTTTTTGTCGGGAATCCGATATAATGGGGAGCGGTGATTTTTGGGGAAGAGAGGCTAGAGAGAATGATTCGCGAGGCTTTTGACAACGACCGGTATCTTCAGATGCAGTCGCAGCACATCCGGGAGCGGATTGCCGTTTTCGGAGGGAAGCTGTACCTGGAGTTCGGCGGCAAGCTCTATGACGACAACCACGCTTCCCGGGTGCTGCCCGGATTCCAGCCGGACAGCAAACTGCGGATGCTGCTGCACCTGAAGGAGCAGGTGGAGATGGTAATTGCCATCAACGCCGATGATATTGAGAAAAACAAGATCCGGGGAGATCTGGGTATTACCTATGACCGGGACGTGATCCGGCTGATTGATGTATTCCGCAGCTTCGGGCTCTACGTTTCCAGCGTGGTGCTGACCCGGTATGAGGGGCAGGCCATTGCCCGGGCCTTCCAGGCGCGGTTGGAGGCCCTGGGAGTGCGGGTATACCACCATTACAGCATTCCCGGCTATCCCTCTGATACGGCGAGGATCGTCAGTGACGAGGGCTTCGGGAGAAACGAGTACATCGAGACTACCCGCTCTCTCGTGGTGGTGACGGCCCCCGGTCCCGGCAGCGGCAAGCTGGCCACGTGTCTCAGCCAGCTGTATCATGAGCACAAACGGGGCAATACCGCGGGCTACGCCAAGTTTGAAACCTTCCCCATCTGGAATATTCCGCTGAATCATCCGGTGAACCTGGCCTATGAGGCGGCTACCGCGGACCTGAACGATGTGAATATGATCGACCCCTTCCATCTGGATGCCTACGGGGTGACCACGGTGAACTACAACCGGGATGTGGAGGCTTTTCCGGTGCTGTTGGCCATCTTTGAGAAGATCCTGGGCCGCTGCCCCTACAAGTCCCCCACGGATATGGGGGTCAATATGGTGGGAAACTGCATCGTAAATGACGAGGCAGCCCGGGAAGCCTCCCGGCAGGAGATCATCCGCAGATTCTATGTGGCCCTCTGCGACCAGAAGCAGGGCAAGGGCAGCGAGGAGACTGTCCGTAAGCTGGAGCTTCTGATGAAGAAAGCGGGGGTGGCCCCCTCCGAACGCCGGGTGGTGGCCTCCGCGCTGAAGCGGGCGGAGGAAACCGGAAATCCCTCCGCGGCCATGGAGCTGCCGGATGGAACCATCGTCACCGGCAAGACTTCGGATTTGCTGGGCGCCTCCTCGGCGCTGCTGCTGAACGCGCTGAAAGCCCTGGCAGGTATGCGGGATTCCCTGCACCTGATCTCCCCGGTGGTCTTAGACCCCATTCAGCATCTGAAGGTGGATCACCTGGGCAACCGAAACCCTCGGCTCCACACCGATGAGACCCTGATCGCCCTGTCCATCTGCGCGGCGACCAACCCCCTGGCGGAACTGGCCATGGAGCAGCTGAGCAAGCTGCGGGGCTGCGAGGTGCATTCCTCCGTGATCCTGTCGCCGGTGGACGAAAAGACCTTCAAGCGCCTGGGCGTGAACCTGACCTGCGAGCCCAGGTATAAGGACTGAATTGAAAGCGTCCCTCCTTCCGGAAACGGAAGGAGGGATTTCTTGTGCCGGGGATTGGATGGTAAATTGTTGTTTACACTATACGTTTCAATTTTCCTGTCATTGCGAACCAGTCCGCAGACTGGTGTGGCAATCCCCCGGTTGAAAGGAACCGGGTAACGATTGTCACCAAAAACCGTAATAATCCCTGTTTTCCGGGTGCTTTTCGATACATTTCCCTTCTATCCGGGGGATTGCCACGCCAGTGTGCGCACTGGCTCGCAATGACAGCGTCTTTTGTTAC
>JBJEYY010000142.1:0-2009 GCA_051887095.1 Faecousia sp.
CAAAATACGCTGTCATTGCGAGCCAGTGCGCACACTGGCGTGGCAATCCCCCAAGGTTTTAGGGCCGTTTTCGTTCCGTTTCCCCATTCAACCGGGGGATTGCCACACCAGGCTGCGGCCTGGTTCGCAATGACAGAAAACTTGTGGCGAACACCGACAAACACCAATTTGTTAAAGAAATAGACAAAAGGAGCAATTTATGGAACTTGAGAAAACCATTGATTTTAACGCCAAGCGGGGCTTTATCTGCGATATGGACGGGGTGATCTACCACGGAAACCGGGTGCTGCCGGGGGTGGCGGAGTTCATTGCCTGGCTCCAGGAGGAGGGCAAGGAGTTTTTGTTTCTCACCAACAACTCCGGCTACACCCCCAGGGAGCTGCAGCAGAAGCTGCACCGAATGGGGTTGGAGGTCAGCGAGGAGCATTTCTACACCAGCGCCCTGGCCACGGCGGCCTTCTTAAAGGAGCAGGCCCCCGGCTGCTCGGTGTTTGCCATCGGCGAGGCGGGGCTGCTGAACGCTTTGTATGATGCAGGGATGACCATGAACGATGTGAGCCCCGACTATGTGGTGGTGGGAGAGGGCAGAAATTACTCCCTGGATACCCTGACCAAGGCCACCAATCTGGTGTTGAAGGGGGCCAAACTCATCGGGGCCAACTCCGATGTGTCCGGGCCCATTGAAAACGGCATCGCACCCGCCTGCCGGGCGCTGATCGCTCCCATCGAGATGGCCACGGGAACCCAGGCCTACTTCTGCGGCAAGCCCAATCCGCTGATGATGCGCACGGGGCTGCGGCTGCTGAATTGCCACTCCGCTGACGCGGTGATGGTGGGCGACCGGATGGATACGGACGTGATCTCCGGCATGGAGAGCGGCATGTCCACGGTGCTGGTGCTCTCCGGCGTGTCCACCCGGGAGACCCTGAAAACCTACGCCTACCGGCCCACGGCGGTGCTCCCCGGGGTGGGGGACATCGTGACTTTGGCCCGGGGGTGACCCGGGCCGGTTTTTGTCGCTTGGTGCATGCGGTTTGGTAGCCGGAGCAGGGGGAATCCGGGCAGAGGCAATCCCGGAACAGGTCCAGCTTCAGCTGAATGGCCAGCTCCAGGCGGGTCACGGCCGCCAGAATGCGCTCCACGCTGTCATCGATTCTGACCAGATCGTCCACGTCAGTGTTGTACAGCTGGGTGGTTTTCTCGATCTTTTTGTGCTCGGCCTCCAGAATGCGGGCCAGCGACTCCTGCTGCTCGGCAACGGCCTCGATCAGCTCGGAAATGGCTTTGCACCGGCTGTTCTCGGGACGGGGCGGTGTTTGCATGGGATCCATAGAGAAACGTCCTTTTTGTTTTCATTTGCACCTGCAGGCACATTCCATTCTATGCCTTCCGCCGGAATCTGACACCCTTTGCCCGGTTTTTCTCTCCGGGTCCGTGGACCGCGTAAAAAAGTGAAATTCCCCCTTGACATTCCCGAAAAATTGGGTATAATACAACTGTTCCGCCCATAGAGGATTAGTGTAACGGTAGCACACCGGACTCTGACTCCGTTCGCGGGGGTTCGAATCCCTCATCCTCTGCCAAACAAAGAATCCTGCCGAATTTCGGCAGGATTCTTTGTTTGTATGATTCATTTTCATTATTCATACTTCATTCAAACGAAATAAATTCCTATTGGGATTTGTGAAAAGCGCTTCGCGCGTGAAATATTGCTTCGCCATGTGAAACGCCTGGGGGCGTGAGTGGTTTATTTCATTTCACTTGACGCACCGGCATCCAATTTCTCAATGTGCATATCGGTTTTCCTCAGCTGCCCGATAAATTGGTGTTTGCAGGGATGAGGGAATGCAATACCTTCCCCCGGAGGAAATTCACGCACCGCACCCCATAACCTTCCCCCCCGGATGCGAATCAATAGTTGAAATAGGAAAAATAACAAAAAAAGATGACAAATAGTGCAAAAAGTGGGATAAAGAAAGTGTGAAAGACCTTACCGAACTGTATTGCAC
>JBJEYY010000143.1:0-2000 GCA_051887095.1 Faecousia sp.
ATCTCCACTCTTCAGGGTGCTTTTCGGTACATTTCCCCTCTAACCGGGGGATTGCGAGCCAGTGTGCGCACTGGTTCGCAATGACAGGTTTTTTTGAGCGCGCAACTGTAAACAACAATTTGTCGTTTTCTAATGAAAGTCCGCCCAATTTCCGGTTAGGGAATGCGCAATGCGAAAAGGCGACGGATGCTTGCTCCGTCGCCTTTTCGCTATGCAGTGGTGGCTGCCGCTTTCAGGGGCTTCATAGGGGCAAGGGTGGAGATGGCGTGCTTGTAGATCATCTGCTGCTTGCCGTCTGATACCACCACCACCACAAAACTATCGTAGCCTGTGACGGTTCCCCGGAGCTGGAAGCCATTCATGAGAAAGAGCGTCACCGGAACCCGGTCCCGGCGCACCTCCTTCAAAATGGCGTCCTGTAAATTGATTGCATCGGACATAAGTAAACCTTCTTTCTTTGAGGATGCCCATATCCTAGCATTTTTCAATTGTCGTTTTCCCGTAGAATCTGTCGGACGGATTCCAGAATTTCCGGCCTGTCCGGCCCCCGGGTCAGCCAGTGGATGCTTTGATTCCGGCGAAACCAGGTGAGCTGACGCTTGGCATAGTGGCGGCTGGACTTTTTGACCTCCACCACCGCCTGCTCCAGGGGGGTAGCTCCTTGGAGCACATCCACGAATTCCTTATAGCCGATGGCCTGCATGGCGGTGCATTTGGCGGGGATGCCGCTGTCAAGCAGTCCCCGGATCTCTTCCATCAGGCCCTGCCGGAGCATTTCGTCCACCCGCAGGTCAATCCGGCGGTACAGCTCCCCCCGGTCTGCAAAGTCCAATCCCAGCCACAGCGGGCGGAACCGGGGGGGCAGGGCCTGGGTGCGCCGATTGTGGGCGGTGATGGTTTCCCCGGTTTCCAGGTATACCTCCAAAGCGCGGATGATCCGTTTCCGGTCGGAAAGATGCAGCCGCTGCGCTGCTTCGGGGTCCACAGAGCGAAGCCGTTCCAGCATGGTTTCCATGCCCTCTGCATCGGCCTGGGCTTCCAGCCGCTCCCGGACCCCGGTGGAGGGGAAGGGGGCGAAGGCGTTGCCCCGGATCAGAGAGTCCATATACAGCCCTGTTCCTCCGGCAATGATAGCGGTTTTTCCCCGGGAGAGGATATCCTCCACAATGGGTGCGGCCTGGTCACAATAGCGGCTGACGGAGAAGTCTTCCCAGGGCTCCGCCACGTCCAGCATGTGATGGGGGATGCCCTGCATCTCCTCCCGGGTGGGTTTCGCGGTGCCGATGTTCATGCGCTTGTAGACCTGCATGGAGTCGCAGGAAACCACCTCGCCGTTTCGCTCCTTTGCCAGCTCCACGGCCAGGGCAGTTTTGCCGGAGGCCGTAGGCCCGGCAATGCAGATAATTGAGTTCATAGGGCCTCCTGTTCGGCTGTTCCGGAAAGGAATTTCTTGAAATTTCGCTGATCCCGCCCCTGATCAAAGCCAAGACAGCGGTAAAACGAATGGGCATCGGTTCTGCCGGCTCCGGACACCAGGCGGATCGCGGCGGCACCGGTTTCGCCTGCCCAGCGCTCCACGGCGGAAAGCAGAAGGGTGCCGATGCCTTCCCGGCGGCGGGCGGGATCCACGGCCATGCCCATAATGTTCTTCATGGGCATGGCATAGAGAACCTGATAATCGCAGGCGTGGACATATCCAACAACTTCCCCATCGGAAACGGCCACATACACCCGGTCAGAGGGGCTTTTGAGAATCGTGCAGAGATTCTCCCGGGTGGCATCCTCAGGGTAATCATAGCCCATGGACAGTCGGTTTAAGCGGGCGATGGCGGGGGCATCGGCAGTTTCAGCGGTTCGGATGGTGATGGACATGGGACGCCTTCTGGGGGGGAAGTATGGGGAAGAATTGAAACAGATTGACAAATTGGTGTTTGTAGGGATGCGCCCCAAATTACCTGTCATTGCGAACCAGTCCGCAGACTGGTGTGGCAATCCCCCGG
>JBJEYY010000144.1:0-1991 GCA_051887095.1 Faecousia sp.
GAAGGCGGCTCTTAGCGCGGAGGAGTGTGCGCACTGGCTCGCAATGACAGCATTTCTTGTTGCGCTAAACAACAATTTACCATCCAAAAGGCCTCCCTGGAAGATCCCGGGGAGGCCCTTTGCAGATTTATTTGTTCTCCCGCCGGTTTTCCATGTGCCCCGATTGGATCACGGGGGGCTTGGGATCCCCCACTTCCCAGGGAACCGGCTTTTTTTTCTCTTCTTTCATGGCGCTTCACCCCGGGATCAGTATTCCCCGGATATGGGAAACCATGCTCTTTCAGGAAAAAAGATTCTGCCGGAACAGCGCCTTCGCAACCTGGAACCTGCCCGGCGCGAAGGGACTTTCCAGCCACGCCTCAAAGAAGGTACGCACCGCTCCCTTTCCCCGAGTGTACCATAGTTTCCCGGGAAACTTTACATTTCCCGGAACCCATGGTATATTTATAACACGAATCAAATTGGAAACAGGTAAATTGTTATTTGTTGAATACATGCTGTCATTGCGAGCCAGTGCGCACACTGGCGTGGCAATCCCCCGGTTGAATGGAACCAGGTAACGATTACCACCAAAAATCGCAACGTTTTCCCGCTCTGTAGGGCAATTGTCGATACATTTCCCCTCTAACCGGGGGATTGCCACACCAGGCTGCGGCCTGATTCGCAATGACAGGTAATTTGGGACGCATCCCTACAAACACCAATTTACCGCTCCGCTGCCACCCCGGCATGACCGGGGCGGCAAACCACTCCGAAGGGATGGGGTATCATGTCACAAATCATCCGGGATATCACCGAGGTTGCCCGCTGCGGGGCGCAATACCGGTCGGACCAGCTGTCCCCCATGGGGCTGAAGGCCTGTCACGCCAGCTACCTGACCCAAATCTGCGCGGAGCCCGGCATCTCCCAGGACGGTCTGGCCCGCCGAATCTGCATCAACAAGAGCAACGTGGCCCGCCAGGCTGCGGTGCTGGAGGAGGAGGGCTTCATCACCCGCCGGCCCTCCGCTTCGGACAAGCGGGTGCTGGAGCTGTACCCCACACAGAAGGCCCTGAGCGTCCTGCCCCGGATCCGGGAGATTCTGGACTGCTGGGACGGCTGCGTCACCGCCGATCTGACCCCCGAAGAGAAGGAGCAGCTGGCAGCCCTGCTTGCCAAAATGAAAATCCGGGCTACCGCCTATATGGAAGAACGCTGAAAGGAGAATTCTATGAATCCACATGCCCAATGGGAGAAGGACGGCTTTCTGCTCCGTCCTGCCGTGGCCTCTGACGCGGAAAGCTACTATGCGCGCAATTACAACCCCCTGGACCCGGAGGTCGCCCGGCTCACCGGCTGCAAGGCGCATTTCACCCGGGAGGAGGTGGTGTCCTTCTTCCTAAACGCTCTGGAAGACCCGGACCGGTATTTCTTCCTGATTCTCTCCCCGGAGGGGGAAATTATCGGCGAGAGCGTAATCAGCGAAATCGACTGGGATCTGCGCCGGGCCAATTTCCGCATTGCCATCTTCTGCGCCGGAGCCCGGGGAAAGGGTATCGGCACCTGGGCCGTGGAGAAGACCCGGGATTTCGCCTTTGAGAAATTGAAGCTCCACCGTCTGGAGCTGGACGTATACTCCTTCAACCCCCGGGCAGAGTGTACCTACGCCAAGGCCGGCTTCCGCCGGGAAGGGGTTCTGCGGGATGCCGTCCTGGACGGCGATCACTACGCCGACGACATCCTTATGGCCCTGCTGGAAGAGGATTGGCGCAGCCTCCGCAGCAGCCGGGACTCCTGAAGATAACGCGGCAGAAAGACAAATTGGTGTTTGAACGGCTTCGCCGAATTGACAATTGACAATTATTGTGTCCCTACGGGACGATTTTGAAATAAAACGCCTTATTTTTGACCATAAATATTATTTCATCCCGAAGGGATTCCTTAATTGTCAATTGTTAATCCTGAATTATTCACGCAGTCACACCCCATAGCAAAAAACTATAGAGCAGCAA
>JBJEYY010000145.1:0-1988 GCA_051887095.1 Faecousia sp.
GGGGATTGCCACGCCAGTGTGCGCACTGGCTCGCAATGACAGCGTCTTTTGTTACAATAAACAACAATTTTCCTTACAAGCAGACGATCCCTGCAAGCGATGACTGGGAAATGAAACCGCTCCTTCCGGGATGGGAAGGAGCGGTTTTGTCAGGCTTTCTGTTCGCAGTAGATGCAGCGGTGGATGTTCGCGGCTTTGTCGGTGAGGCGGAAGATCTGGGGAAGCTCCTGTTCGGTCTGGCGGATGCACTTGGGGTTGTGGCAGACAAGGTCATACCGAAGGCCCTCGGTGTCGATTTCCTCCCGGACGGGGTTCCGCTCCGCTTCCTCCAGCAGCATAAGAATCAGGGCCATGCGCATGTATTTGCCGTTGAGGGCCTGACGGAAGTAGGCTGCCCTGGGGTCGTCATCCACCTTGACGCTGATCTCGTTGACCCGGGGCAGGGGATGCAGCACGCACATATGCTCCTTTGCCAGGGCCATCTTTTCGGTGTCCAGCACATAGCTGTCCTTCAGCCGCTCATACTGCTGGGGATCATCGAACCGCTCCCGCTGGATGCGGGTCATGTAGAGAACGTCACATTCCCCGATGGCCTCCTCCAGGGAGGTGACTTCGGTGTAGGGAATGCCAAGCTTTTCCAGCACATTGAAGCGGACATAGCTGGGAAGTTTCAGCTCCTCCGGGGAGATCAGCACAAACCGGATTCCCTCGTAGCGGCTCATGGCCTCGATGAGGGAGTGGACGGTACGGCCGTATTTCAGGTCACCGCACAATCCGATGGTCAGGTTATCCAGCCGCCCCATCTCCCGGGAGATGGTCAGAAGGTCTGCCAGGGTCTGGGTGGGGTGGTTATGGCCGCCGTCCCCGGCGTTGATCACGGGGATGGTGGCGTTCCGGGAGGCCACATAGGGCGCGCCCTCCTTGGGGTGGCGGGTGGCGATGATGTCCGCGTAGCAGCTGACGATTTTTGCGGTGTCCGCCATGCTCTCACCCTTGGAGGCGGAGGAGGAAGAGGCCTCGCTGAAGCCCAGAACACTGCCGCCCAGCTCCAGCATGGCGGCCTCGAAGCTTAAGCGGGTCCGGGTGGAGGGCTCAAAGAAGAGGGTGGCAAGCTTTTTGTACTTGCAGCGCTCCCGATAGCTTTCCGGGTGGGCGATGATGTCCTTGGCGGTGGCGATGAGGCTGTCCAGTTCCTCAACGCTCAAATCCAGAATGCTGATGACACTCCTCATGCTTTTGCTCCGTTCACGGCCAGGTAATTGCGGATGCGCTCCACGTTTTCGGCGTTGGCGGGGTTCTCCTCCAGGTACTCGATGATGTCATATACATCCACCACGGAGTACACGGGGAAGCCGAACTCCTCCTCCACTTCCTGCATGGCCAGCTTTTCGCCCTTGCCCCGCTCCTTGCGGTCCACCATGATGAAGGTGGCGGCAACCTTGACCCCTTCCAGATGGCGCAGGATCTCCATGCTCTCCCGAATGGCGGTTCCGGCGGTGATTACGTCCTCCACAATGACCACTTCCTCGCCGGGCTGGGGTACATAGCCCACGAACACGCCGCCCTCGCCGTGGTCTTTGACTTCCTTGCGGTTGAAGAAGAAGGGCACGTTCAGGCCCCGCTTACTCAGGGCCACAGCGGCGGACACGGCGATGGAGATGCCCTTGTAGGCGGGGCCGTAGAGGACGGTTTTCCTGTCCCCCAGCTTTTCGGCGTAGGCCCGGGCGTAGAACTCGCCCAAGGTGGCGATTTCCTCGCCGGTTTTGATCATACCCGCGTTGATGAAATAGGGGATCTTCCTGCCGGACTTGGCGGTAAAGTCGCCGAATTTCAGCACCCCGGCCTTTTCCAGGAACTGGATAAATTCTCTTTTGTAGCTTTCCATTTTGTTCTCTCCTGATTCATTGGATTTGTATAGAAAACACGGCAGGAAGATAAATTGTTGTTTAGCGCACCAAATAAACGCTGTCATTGCGAGCCAGTGCGCA
>JBJEYY010000146.1:0-1979 GCA_051887095.1 Faecousia sp.
CGGGGGATTGCCACGCCACTTAAGCGCACTGGCTCGCAATGACAGCGTTTATTTGGTGCGCTAAACAACAATTTATCTGCCTGTTCAGTTTGGCCGATGTGTTTGAATAAACCATTTTCCCTCTTTACAGAACTTTCTTTTTCCGTTATAATAAATGAAGCTATGCAAATCCGACGAAATGAGTGAAGTTTCATGAATATTGAATTTGATAACTACCGGCAGAAGCTCAACGACTGCCGCCCTGCCCTGGACGGTCTGGCCGCGTCGCTGAACCTGGAGGGGCTTCGCAATGAATTGGAGCGGCTTCACGCCATGCAGGAGGCCCCCGGTTTCTGGGACGATCCCGAGAAGAGCCAGAAGATCGTGGTGAAGACCCGGCAGGCGGAGGCTAAAATCGAGCGGTTCGAGAAAATGACCGCCGACTGGGACGATCTGATGACCATCTGCGAAATGGCCGCTGAGGAGGATGACGACTCCATGCTCCCAGAGCTGAAGGAAGGCTTCCAGCATCTTGCCGAGGAGATGGAAGCCTGCCGCCTGGAGACCCTGCTCACCGGCAAGTATGACCGTAACAATGCCATTATGAGCTTCCAGGCCGGTGCCGGCGGCACCGAGGCCCAGGACTGGTGTCAGATGCTCTACCGGATGTACACCCGATGGACCGAGCGTCACGGCTTTGAATATCAGATCCTGGACTACCAGGAGGGTGACGAGGCCGGGATCAAATCCGCCTCCATCATGATTACCGGCGAGAACGCCTACGGCTTCCTGAAGGGGGAGAACGGTGTCCACCGTCTGGTGCGGGTGTCCCCCTTCGACGCCAACGCCCGGCGGCAGACCTCCTTCTCCGCCATTGAGGTGATCCCTGAAATTGCTGACGAGTCCGAGGATTTCGAGATCCGTCCCGAGGACTACGAAATGCAGGTCTACCGCTCCTCCGGCGCCGGCGGCCAGCACATTAACAAGACCTCCTCTGCCGTCCGGCTGATTCACAAGTCCGGCATCGTGGTTTCCTGCCAGACCGAGCGCAGTCAGTTCCAGAATAAGGAGACCTGTCTGCGTATGCTGCGCAGCAAGCTGGTGGAGATCCGGGAGCGGGAGCACCTGGCCAACATCGCGGATATCAAGGGTGTGCAGCAGAAGATCGAGTGGGGCAGCCAGATCCGCAACTATGTGTTCATGCCCTACACCCTGGTGAAGGATACCCGCACGGGCTGTGAGACTTCCAATGTGAATGCCGTGATGGACGGTGCCCTGGACCCCTTCATCGAAAGCTACCTCAACTGCCTGGCTACCGGCAATTGGGTGCAAAAATAACCGGGCACCTCAAAAAACTACCCTTTTGGGTTTTGGACGGATCTTTTGCCCTCACAATGCGCATTGAAAATTCCGCAATACATCCAGTATTCCGGAATTTCCAATACTTTTGTGAGAACAAAATCTCTCGCCCAAAACCGCAAAAAGTAATTTTTAGAGGTTGCCAACCAAAAATCAGGAAAACATGCTTGCAATTTGCAGGAAGTTGTGATACACTATACGGGCTATTTGGGCCCACCGCAGCGGCGTGGGCCGTATACCATTCGCTGTCCGCGAATCAGGCGGAGGGAGGTTTGTTGAAATGGGTGTTTTTGAGACAATTCTGATCGTTCTGGAGGCAATTGCCAGCCTGGCGCTGATCGTTGTGGTCCTGCTGCAGTCCGGCAAGGAGGCCGGTCTGTCCGGCGCGCTCACCGGTGCTTCCGAGACCTATCTGAATAAGAATAAGAAGGGCAATCTGGATCAGGTGCTGGCTTCCTCTACCAAGTGGATCGCCATCGTCTGGGTCCTGCTGACCCTGGCGCTGAGCCTGGTGTAAGGCGCTGTCTGTTTAGAACATAGGGGCTGCTTCACGAACGTGAGGCAGCCTTCTTTTATACCCGCGGGAATGCGTCCCAAATTACCTGTCATTGCGAACCAGTCCGCAGACTGGTGTGGCAATC
>JBJEYY010000147.1:0-10739 GCA_051887095.1 Faecousia sp.
GCGGACCGCTAAACAACATTTTACCGAGCAGCTGAGTAAAGCCGATAAGCACAAACAACAATTTACTGCTTTGCTGCGTTCCGTAATTGATCGGTGGGAGCGGGGAGCGAGCGGCTATTTGCCTGCGTCAGGGGCGGATGGTGATGACGTGGCGGAAGGCGGTGTAATCGGTGAGGTACACCGTGGCGGCGCCGGGAGTTTTGGCCTCGCTGTCCTCCTTGCCCTCGGTGAAGTGGTGGGTTCCGAAGGCGGGGCCCACGGTCATGGAGCTCTCGGGGTTGCTGACGGTGAAGTCCGAATCCTTCAGCACCAGCACCTCATCCCCGTGAACCGGCATGGTCATGTGGTCATTGGAGATCCGGTCGATGCCCTGGAAGGCCAGCTCCACCCGCCAGGGGGCGCCCTCCACGCCGGAGGTGCGGAGATCCACCTCAAGCCCCTGTTCGACTTCCCGGATTACCACGTCGATGTCCATATCCGGGCCTAGCTCCTTTTTCCGGGAGGCGTTGTCCATCTTCCACCAGTCGGAGGTGGCGGGCTTTTCCTCAAAGGGCAGGTAGTACCAGCCCCGCATGGTCTGGTGCAGATGGAACGCCCCATCCTCGCGGAGTTCCATGGTTTCCGCCCGGAAGGCCCGGTGCTCGCAGAAGCTGCCGCCGATCTTCACCGCAAGCTTAATAGCCCCGTTGTGGACGTAGAGGAAGTTGGATTTGCCCTTCATCACGGTGAAGGTATAGCTTCCCCGGCGCACCCGGGCGATGCCGGATTCGGCATAGTAGGCCTTGTAGTCCGTGGGGGTGGCGCAGAGTGGAGATTCGTAAGTCACATACTCCGGATGCAGCATAAAATAGATCAGCACGTCCGGGGCGGGGAGATTCCGCGAGCTTAACACCTGATAGGTGTAGTTGGCCATGGCCACGAATTCGGGAATGCTGTATTTGACACCCAGGTACAGGTAGGGCCAGTAGTAGCCGTCGGGGTACACCAGCCGGTCCTTGTCAAATCGGGTGGAGTTGGCGGTGAACACACTGTCGTCGGGCTCCCAGTAGGTCAGCATCATCTTTAGGTTTCGGATGACGTGCTGCTCGTAGCCGGGGTCCTCCAGGGCCTGGGCCAGCAGGAGCATAGCCTCGTTGTTCACGGCGTTGTAGTTTCCGGCGGATTTTTCGGAGTATTCGCCGTCGGCGTTGCAGTCGATGCCCTCGTTCAGGTAAGCGAATGCCGCCTGGGTCAGATCCGCTTCCCCGAACAGCTTCCCGCAGGTGGCAAGCAGCGACGCGATGGCCCAACGGTGGTTGGGGGTATGGAAGCCCCCCTCCAGCAGGCCCCGGCCTCCCGCGTGGATGATGCGCCCGAACCGCGCTTGCAGGAATTCCTCCCCGGGGGCCAGGGAGGCCTTGTCCCGGAGGAACTGATAGGTGGGCAGGATGATGCCGATGCAGAAGGCGGTGTCCGGCGCGGAGAAGAAATTGCAGGTGATGTAGTCGAACAGGCCGTTTTCGTGCTGCTGACGGTCCACATAGTCCAACCCCAGGGCTATACTGTTGAGCACGGCTTCATCGTGATAGAATTTGCTGTCGGAGCAGCAGTAGACCTGGGCCAGATACTGGATACAGTACAGGGCGTGTTTGGCCATGTACACGCCGGTGGGCATGACGAAGGCGCCGTACCAGGGGCTGCCAACCTCCAGATTCTGGGCTTTCAAAGCCAATTCCGCCCGGTGCTCCGTGTCCCGGAGGGTTTTCAGGTAGTGCTCTTTCATAGACCTTTTCCTCATTTCTCCAGCAGTGCCGCGCCCAGAATTCCGGCATCGTTGTCAAGCCTTGCCAGGACAATCCGGGTGTTCCGCTTGGCGTTTTTGGAATAGATTTGTTCCCGGGTTTTCTCCCTCAGAGGGACAAGCAGGGCGTCCCCGGCCTTGCTGACCCCGCCGCCGATGCATAGGTAGGCCGGTTGGAAAACGTTGATGAGATTGGCCAGCCCCTCGGCCAGGATGGTGGGTACTCGTCCAGGAGGCGGAGGCAGACTTCGTCCCCGGCGGCTGCGCCGTCAAAGACGGTTTTCGCCTCCACCCGGTCCGGTTGCCCCTCACACAGCTTCCACAGAAGGGTGGCGGAGTCATCCGCCATGGCCTCCCGGGCGCTGCGAATCAGGGCAGTGGCGGAGCCCAGGGCCTCGAAGCAGCCCTTCCGGCCGCAAGTGCATGCGGGACCGTCCTGGCGGAGGGTCATGTGGCCGAATTCTCCGGCAGCGTAGTTGATGCCGGTCCAGAGCCGCCCGTTCAGGATGATGCCGCCGCCGATGCCTGTTCCGATGGTGACCATGAGGAAGGAGTCCTCGGGGTAGGGCCCGGTTTTGTACTCTCCCCAGGCGGCCACGTTGGCATCGTTGCCCAGGTGAATTTCCCGGCCCAGCCGGGCTTCCAGCAGCTCCCGCAGGGGTACGTCGTCGAAGCCAAGGTTGTTGGCGTCCTCCATGTGGCCGTTTTCCTCGTTGGCGGTGCAGGGAACCCCCACGCCCACGGCGGTGATCTGGGCATCTGCCAAGCCGTTGCGCTCCGTCAGCGTCCGGACCAGCTGGGCCATGTCATCGGCAATGGCTTCGATGGGCCGGGGAATGTTGGTTTTGACGCTGATGGTGTCCACCGGTTCCTTTGCTTCGTTTACCAGACCCGCGGCAATGTTGGTGCCGCCCAGGTCGATTCCGATTCTGTAGGTTTCCATGGTTCCTCCCTATTGCAGATGCAGCAAAAAGGTTTTGATTTCAAAGGCTCCGAAGGGGACGGAAAGCACCTCATCCAGCGGGAGGGCCTGCCCGTATTCCTCCAGCATATCCGTTTCCTCGATTCGGGCAATGCGGGAGCCCACCGTGAAGCGGGCCTGGGTGGCCATGCCCATGGCCTCATAGACCCGGACGAGGATGGCACCCGGTACGGTGTCCGCCGGTTTGACGGTGTCCACCAGAATGTTTTTGTCCAGGGGGAGCAGAATGGGGGAGCCGTCCGCTTCGAAAGCCGTGCCGAAGGTCAGCGGCTCGTTCAGCTCCGCTGCCTGCCGCGCCACATCACTGTGGACAAAGGGGCCGGTGAAGGGGAATACGGAGTAGGTGGATTCCTGCATCCCCTGGTCGGCACGCATATCCGGCATCATGGGGGCCCGGAGCAAGGACAGACGAATCTCGTTTCCCGGGGTGCTGACACCGTATTTCCCGTCGTTCAGCACCGCGAGACCTGCCCCGCCGTCGGCCAGCGCAGCATAGCGGTGGCAGCACACCTCGTACTGGTCCCGGTCGCTCTGCCGGGAGCGGTGGGTGGGCTGCCGGAGGAAGCCGAACTGGGTTTCGGTGATGGCCGTGTCGGTATGGACATTTGCGGGGAAGGAGACCTTCAGCAGCTTGTGCCGCTCCTGTCAGTGGACGGTGGTGGCAAAGTCCAGCCGCCGGGCATCGCTGCCCAGGAAAATCCGCTGGATCATGGGGGAATCGTGGAGCATCCGCTCCACCACCAGCGCCGCACCGTCCGGTTTTTTTTGATATGAATTCGAGCATCAGGCTCCAGGGCCACGGGCAGCTGCTCGTACATACTGCCCAGCTCCCAGGCATCGTAGCAGGTGTTGACATCCTTGTACATGAGGAAGCGGTTGCCGGTTCCTGCCAGGTATTCCCGGTTTTCTCCGGCAATCCGCAGGCTGGTCAGCTCCCCGGAGGGGTTCACCCGGCAGATCAGGCGGGCATTTTTCAGTTCGTAGCAGTTTTCCTCCGGGAGGTATTCCACGGTGGCTGCATTTGCCACGGGGGATTCTCCGATCAGGGCGCTGCCCTGGGCGGGAATCAGGGTTCCCCGGTAGGTTCTGGGCCAGCCCAGGTGGTTATAGGCAACCATTCCGGAGGGCTCGCCCAGCATCTGCCGGAGCAGCTCCCCGCAGTCCCGCTCCACTTGTGCAAGTTCCGCCTCCGCCTGGGCGTGTACCCGGGCAATGGAGCTGCCGGGGGCGATGTCGTGGAACTGGTTGAACAGCAGCAGCTCCCAGAGCGCTTCCAGCTTCTCCTGCCACTCCGGCTTTAGGGGTTTGCCTGCGTACAGGAGCCTTGCCAGATGGTATTCCGCCAGTTTCAGGGCGGTTTCCGCCTTGCGGATGCCCCGCTTGGTCCGGGCCTGGGCGGTGTAGGTGCCCCGGTGCCAGGCAAGGTACAGCTCTCCCCGGTAGACGTTCTCCACCCCCTCCGCCAGGGCCCGGCGGAAGAATTCGGTGGGGGGCTCGGTATGGCACCGGGGCGCGCCCTCCAGGTCGGCGCACCGGCGGAGGGTTTCCACCATTTCCCGGGTGGGACCGCCACCTCCGTCCCCGTAGCCGAAGGGGAACATGAGGCCGGAAATGCCCTCCTGCTGCACCCGGTCTTCCTCCCAGCGGGTGATCAGATCCGCCGGGCGGAACACGGCGTTGTTTTTCTTGAACAGGTGGGCCAGCACCCGGCTGCCGTCCAGGCCCTCCCACCAGAATACATTGTAGGGAAAGGGCTCCGCCTCGGGATCCTGGCGGGTCAGCTTCTGGGTGGCGAAGTAGGGAACTTGGCACTTACGCATGATCTGGGGGAGCGCCGGGGAGAAGCCGAAGGTATCCGGCATCCAGGCGAGTTCGCTCTCCACCTCCAGCTCCCGGCGGAACCACCGCTTCCCCCGGACAAACTGCCGGATCAGGCTTTCCCCGGAGGGAATGTTGGTATCGGATTCCACCCACAGCGCTCCCTCGGGGTAAAACGCGCCGGACTTGGCCTTTTCCCGCACCCTTTCCCATAGGTTGGGGTAGACGTTCTGAAAGGATTCCCACTCTCCATCGGCAACCAGGGCGATGCAAAAGCCTGCCTCATGGAGCTGCTGCAGGACCTCCCCCGCTCCGGGGATGAAATCCGCCTCCAGGACGATGCCCCGGTCGTCAAAGACCTGGGTTGCTTCGTCAATGATGGTGTCACCGCTGTCGGTAAAGATAATCAGCTTCATCAGCCGGAAATCCCGTGCCCCGTCCACAATGTCCACGTCGGACATCCGGTTGATGATCCGGTAGAACATCCGGGCGAAGAAGGAACGGATGGGAGGCTCTCCCTTGCGGGTGACTCGCCGGGTGGCGGCGGAGTCGTAGCCCTCCTGGGTGACCGCCCGGAGCAGCTCCGGCAGCAGGGAAGGGGGGTCCTGGAGGTCCGCGTCCATCACAGCGGCGTAGTCCCCCCGGGCCTGCGCAAATCCGGCATACATGGCCGCTTCTTTTCCGAAGTTTCGGGAGAAGGAGATGTACTTTACCCGGCTGTCCGAGGCGGCCAGCTCCCGCAGAATGCGGAGCGTCCCGTCCCGGGAACCGTCGTCAACAAAGATGAACTCAAAGTTCGCATCCATCCGGTCTGTGACGGCCGTTGTCTCCGCCCAGAAGCTGGGGAGGGCTTTTTCCTCGTTGTAGCAAGGGACAATCAAAGAGATCAGCGCGGGCATGAATTCGCTCATCCTTTCGTTTCCTCTGTTTCGTGTGCTGCCTCCCTGGTTGCATCGTCCGGGCGGCAGACGGATATGACTGGTGGGATGCGGGATGGGGTGAATTCGGCATTGGTCAGATGCCGACCGGAGATGGGTTTCTCCATACTTTTTGCGGTCAGCAGACAGTACATTCCAAAGCTCCAGAAGGATACGCAGATGGAACGGTACTGAAACCAGTAATGAATGGTGGTAGGCTGTGGGGCAGCCAGCATCCATACCAACGGCAGGGCACTGACAATCAGCAGAACGGTGTGCGCTTTCAAATCAGAAAAGCTTACCTTTCGGCGCAAAAATACGGTGCAGATGACGATTGCAAACGCCGGAATCGCCGCGGATAGGATTATCTTCCCAGCTTTATCGGAATACAGTGCGAACCAAATTGCGCGGGTGGCCTGAAATAGACTGTAAAAAGATTCATACCCCTGGGTTTTCTTGATCCCCAGCCGATAGACAAGGGATGTCAGACCGTTCTCAAATCCGTTCACCTCGGTGAACACTGTGGTAAGGGCCATTTTCATAAACCACATACCTAAGTAGCCTGCAAACCAGGCGGCAGCGGATTTCATGAATTCGCGTGGGGCGGAAAACTCCTTGCGGCCACCCTTCCAGCGCAGGATGTACAGATACACAAAGGGAAGCCCGAAGGTAACCAGAGGGGAAGAGTAGAAATCAAAGTACATTGTAATAATGCCAATCTCGAAGAAAAGCAGGCCGTCATACCGCTCCTGATCCACCAGCTTGGGCAGCAACAGCATGACCAGAAACGCAATCAGGAAGCAGCAGCTGAAATGGGGACTCATAACCACGACATAAGGCCGAACAAAGACAAAACTCAGGGCAAACAGAAAGGCTGCTTTGGGGTGGACATGAACGGTCACGGAGCAAATCACCGCCGAAAACAATCCCAGCACGGCGATGGCCAGGTACCGGCGT
Organism: Faecousia sp.; assembly: GCA_051887095.1. GTDB lineage: Bacteria > Bacillota > Clostridia > Oscillospirales > Oscillospiraceae > Faecousia. The sequence goes on from JBJEYY010000147.1 coordinate 6,455, forward strand.
ATCTGGTAGTGGTTCAAGAAAAGCAGAAGAAAACGCATCACGCTCCGGGAACCCATCCAGTAGCGGGCATAATACCCTGTGATGTGGGGATCGTCGGAATGGACATAGTCATTCAGACTGGTTACAGGATCATCCTCCACGGTGCGGTACAGCGGGTTCGTCAGGATGCTTTCCGGATGGGAAATGGTCATCACGCTGCTCTCGGCAAGAATAATGGAATCCGTAAAATTATCTATGATAGAAGTATGATTGTGGTCTGCGATGGATGGATAACATCCCTCCTGAACCATGATATCCGCGGATTCCATAACATGGGTGTCGATGGGTGCCTGGGGGAGGCAGGAAGCTGCAAAAAGCAGTGTTATCCCGATAACGGTAGAGGCGAACAAGGCGGTGAAATACCGGATAAAAGATGATTTCATGAGAAATACCCCCCTATGCCGCATTGCTTTGTTTTTCACAGGTTGCCAGACGTTTTGCCTGGCGCTTTTGCAAATCATATCTATTTAGAACGAAATTCCTCGTCCGACATTAAAACGGAATAATTCTTATCGTGTAAACTTAGCACCCCGACAAATTGGTGTTTGTTGAGAAAACGCTGTCATTGCGAGACCAGTGCGCACACTGGTCGTGGCAATCCCCCGGTTAGAGGGGAAATGTACAAGAAACCACCAAACGCCCTAACGAACCATCCTGAATTGTTGGGGGATTGCCACACCAGGCTACGGCCTGGTTCGCAATGACAGTTCTTTTTTTAGTGAGCCAAACAACAATTTATCCGTCTGATGAGTCCGGTCGATAAGCATGAGTGGTTCTATTCAGCTGTCACGCTTTATTTCATGTAGGGCATTTCCAGCATATCCCGCATTGCGTAGTAATTGGGAAGCTGCCGCCAACCATATCCGGTGGTATTCTTCCCGGAGTGGAAGAGCATATTGGTATTGGTTAGGGTTTCTTGCAGCTTTGTCTTAACGTCAAAAGACCGCCCTACCCACCAGAGGTTTTTCAGCCATGTCATCTGCGCGATGGGCGCGGGGTCGCCGTAGGTGTCGCCCAGATTCAGATCCTCCAGGGCGGTGCACCCCAGAAGCGGGGAGTAATCCTGCACCCAACTGTGATCCAGCTCCAGGAAGACCAACTCCTTGCAGGTGCTTAAGGGAGTGATGTCCTTTACGGAAGTCATATTCAGAATCAGGTATTTCAAATGCGGCATATTTTCCACAAAGCTTACGTCGGTGAAGGTCATGTGCCCAACGTCTATGCAGACCATATCCTCGCAGTAGCGTAAATTGTACATATCATCGTCATGAAAGAAGTAAATCCGATGTTTCAAGGGCATAAAAGTGGTTTCATCGGTACGGACAGGGAAGGAACCGAATTTTCCGGTGCCGCAGATGACTGTCCATACGACCTTGTAGTCGGCGCGCTTGCGCTCCCGGAATTCAGCCATGGTGTCATTGTCAATGCTGCCGCTGTCCAGAATGAGTTTTTCCAGATCGGGGAAGTAATCGGCAATCCGCTCCGCGTCCTCAAGACTCTTGATGGGCATGAAAGAGATGTCCAACTCCCGGGTATCTGAGGGAAAAGTCCGGTCACCCAGGGTAAGTTCCCAGTCAATAGCAACCTGAGGAAAATCCCGACGGAGCGCTGTCAGGTCCCTGTAGTCCGCTTCGGGATTCCGAAGCAGAATGCTCTGCAGTTTTGTCAGACCAACCAGCCCCTGAGTAAGCTCCTGATAGCTTGCATTCTCCACAGTGATGGACTCAGAATCTGAGGGGTACATTTCTTCCCCAAGATTTACCGTGTAGCGGACGGTCCACTGTGGATGCGCATCCTGCAGCGAGGCAAGTAATGCGTAGTCGTTGCAGCCATCCGCATTTACGGTGGTAAGTCGCGGCAGATAATCCAGAAGTCTGGCTTCCTCGAAGGTGAGATTTGGAAGGCTGATCTCCTGCGTGTCCTGGGAATAGCTGACACCCCGGATCGAAACCTGGTAGAGCACCGTGCAGTTCGGGTGGCGCTGTTGAAGCAGGGCAAGCTGGGGATAGTCCGAACACCGCCGGCCGTCCACTTCCTCCAACGCTGTCAGATAGTCCAGACGTTCCACGTCCGCGTCGGTCAGATTCATCACGGTAATCCGGCGGGTTTCGCTGGAAAACAGCTTATCCTGAAAGGGAACATCCCACACAATCTCGCAGCCGGGGAGCTTCTGAGAGAGGGCATCGAACTGTTCAACGGAAAGATGTTTCCCACGCAGATCCAGCGCCTGAGCGTCTTTGGGGTAAAACCTCCATCCGACTGCGATGCAGTGGGTCCAAGCCCATATTACGGTGAAGATTATGGCTGCAAGGATTACGCATCCTGCTGCCGCAAGGCCTTTCAATATTTTGGAATAGGCTTCCTCGGTAATTTTCATCTGTCATTCTCCATTTCATCCTGCGGGAATCTGAATATGTTCCGGCGAACATATGGAAGCTAACTTGGAAAAAAATACAGATCAGGGCATCTCGTGTCCACAAAACTATGAAAAGGTTATTGGGTTGACTCAGCAGTCGTTGTTTGGGACGCAGCCTCTGTAGGGGTGGATCGTATCCGCGCGTAAACCTTCCCGTTTCGATCGTACTCTGTTTTATCGGAAACGCTCAATTATCGGAACATTTTGGGCGGCTAATAGCCGCCCCCACTAGTAGGACGTTATTTCTAAAACTATAGGAACCGGTGAAGAAAAGTAGAAATGTTGTCATCCCGAGCGAGGCGAAGCCGAGTCGAGGGATCTACGCATTTCGTTGTCACTTGCAGACAATTCGGTGCCAAGATCCTTCGACTTCGCTATGCTTCGCTCAGGATGACAGCACTGCTGAATATTATCAGAACTGACTGTAGAATAATCACGCTACGAAAATGTGTACTTTTGCAAATGAAGTAATAGAAAGAATTTTTAGGAAGAAAAAAAGAAAATAGTAAAAAATTTTCTTGAAAAATGATATGTATCGGAGTATACTTATCGTATCAATTTGTTCTGAGCAAATTTGCAAAAGTACACATTTCAAAATTATGCCCTTAATTTGGTTATTCCGTTTTTTCAAACCGGCGGGCTTTTCCGTAGAAGGTTCCCACGGGCATATTACAGGCGCTGGCGGCTTGCTCCAGCGTCATTTTCTTTGCTCTCCACGCCTGATGAACGCCGTAGAAGTTCTCGGGCATGGGGAGCGGCGGGCGGCCGAAGCGGACGCCTCTGGCTTTGGCGGCGGCGATGCCCTCGGCCTGGCGCTGGCGGATATTGCTGCGTTCATTCTCTGCCACGAAGGACAGCACCTGCAGCACAATGTCACTCAGGAACGTGCCCATCAGGTCCTTGCCCCGGCGGGTGTCCAGCAGGGGCATATCCAGCACCACGATATCAACCCCCTTTTCCTTTGTAAGGAAACGCCACTGCCGCAGGATTTCCTCATAATTGCGCCCCAGACGGTCGATGCTCTTGATATAGAGCAGATCGTCCTTTTTTAATTTCCGCAGCAGACGCTTGTACTGCGGGCGGTTGAAGTCCTTTCCGGACTGCTTGTCCATGCAGACGTTTTTCTCCGGCACCCCCGCTTCCCGCAGGGCAATCCGCTGCCGGTCCTCGTTCTGCTCCCGGGTGCTGACCCGGATGTAACCGTATGTGTTTGCTGGCATTTTCCGCTCCTCCTTTTTCAGGCCTGTCGGGGCAACGCGGCAGAAGGATAAATTGTTGGCGACCGCTAAAAACCAAAAGGGCAGTTTTTAGAGGTGCCCTGTTGTTTTCAGTTTTCAAATACGTTACGTTTCCATCGTAGGGGCGGATAATATCCGCCCGAAACGCTCCGTTTTTGAGGGTTTTCGACAGAACGGGGCGCTTTCGTGGACGTATGGTTGCGGGCGGCTAATAGCCGCCCCTACGATAACGAATCGCCAAACAGCAATTTATCCGTCTGCTGAGGAAAGCCGGCAGGCGTTTTACTCCCCTAAGACGGACGGGAAGGTGCTCCTATCATATCAGGAAACCGGGAGGTTTATCCATCCCGGGGGAATTGGGACGAGGCCCGTGCGGTGGGACTGCCCGGGGACCGAACATACTTTCCGGTTTCTTTGACAGCGCAGCAAACAGCCCCCGAAGGGGGCCGGAGGATTTCCGGCCCCCTTCGGGGGCTGTGGGGAAGGATAATATTTTGGTGGGGAGAATGGGAAATTGTTGTTTACAGCACTAAAAAGGAACTGTCATTGCGAACCAGCGCGCACGCTGGTGTGGCAATCCCCCAACAATTCA
>JBJEYY010000148.1:0-1949 GCA_051887095.1 Faecousia sp.
CGGACTGGTTCGCAATGACAGAAAACTTTGAACGTGTAGTGTAAACAACAATTTACCGTTCTGTCCGTTTCCAGGTATTTCCAGTATACCACATTCCCCCACAAAAACGCAAGAGCCGCCAAATCCCCGGCCCCATGATGGGAACCGGGGACTGTGAAATGGAGAAACGGGCAGTTTTACAGGGGTATGATACCCAGCACAATGGCGAAGAGCATGCAGGCGATGGAGAACACCCACACCCAGAGGAAGTTTGCCTTGATGTGATCCTTGATGTCCACATCCGCCAGGCCCGTACCCAGCAGCGTGGCAGGCACCATGGGGCTGATGAAGGTGGCGCAGTTGCGGCAGACCACCATGGCAACCGCGATGGGCAGGGCGGCCACACCGAAGCCCTCGCCGATGGCGATGATGACGGGCAGCATTCCGTAGAAGTAGGAGTCGGTGTCGAAGGCCAGGGCCAGGGGCACGGACAGCACACCGATGACCAGGGGCAGATGCTGGCCAATGGCGGCGGGCAGAATCGCGGTGATGAGGCCAGCCAGGCAGCGTACCACGCTGGGGATGTCCGCGGCGGCAGTGCTCTTGGCGGAGGCGGCCACCAGGCCGATTATGTTTCCGGCGTCGTCCAGCTTGTAGTTAAAGCTGGTGGTCAGCACGCCCATGAGCACGGCAGCGCCCATGAGGGTGGTGCACATCATCAGAGCGGGGCCGGCATGGAGGTTGATGATCTTCTTGTGCATCTTGGCGCTGAGACCGTAGTTGACGAAGAGGGCCACGGAAACGCCCAGCATGAAGGGTACGTAGCTGGGGAACACATCCCAGATCAGCATGGCAATGACCGCCACAGTCAGCAGCACATTGAACACGAACAGCTTGGGACGGGCCAGCTCGTTTGCCTCCGCGGAAGCGGCGGAAACCTCCAGGGTTTCGCCCTGGGCCAGACCCGCGCCGTTTTTCTTTTCCAGGATGCCGGTGATGACGGCCACAGCAAAGGCCATGACCACGCCGAAAATCTGAATGGGGATCAGGGTGGACCACAGCGCACCGGCTTCGATGCCCAGCACCGTGGCAGCCCGCATGGTGGGGCCTGCCCAGGGCATCAGGTTCAGCACGCCCATGGCAAGCACGGAAATCCGAAGCAGAGAGGTAGGCCGCATGTTCATCTTCTTGTAGATGGGCAGCATGGCGGGAACCACAATGCAGAAGGTGGAAGCGCCGCCGCCGTCCAGATGGCCGATGGTAGCAATCAGACAGGTCATGACGCAGATACCGATGACGTTGTTGCCGATGAGCTTCATCAGCTTGCCGATGATGGTGTCAAACATGCCCGCGTCGGTCATGATGCCGAAGTACAGCACGGAGAACACGAACAATGCTGCGGTGGGCGCGGTGGAATTGAAGCCTGCCTTAATCATGGTCGCCAGATCCTCGAAGGAGAACCGGCCGCCCAGGACCAGTACCAGCCCCAGAATCGCGGGGAAGACGATGAACGCGATGGCGGGCTGGGTCTTGCTCTTGAACAGCGTGACCACGATCGCCACAATGGTAACAATGCCAAGAATGCCAACTACGGTGTTGCTCATGGTGGGAACCTCTTTCTTTCATATTTTTTGAAGTGTTTTTCGGATAAAAAGCGGCCGGAGTGACAAAAATTGAAATCCATATTATTTAGATTTTAATATCCGACCGTTTTTTATCCTTCGGCTCTTCCAAGCCGGAATATTTCCTCCGGGATATCCCCCGGTTCAGGATGAGAGGAGCAGAGAAACGGAACGGTAAACTGTTGTTTGCCGGCGGGGCCGGCGGCCAATGCATTACGGACCCTGGGTGGTCATCGTACCTCCTTTGGGCCCCTCGACCGGTACTGCTCAGGTAAATTGTTGTTTACAACATACGCCTCAAGTTTTCTGTCATTGCGAACCAGCGCGCACGCTGGTGTGGCAATCCCC
>JBJEYY010000149.1:0-10592 GCA_051887095.1 Faecousia sp.
ACCGGGGGATTGCCACGCCAGTGTGCGCACTGGCTCGCAATGACAGCGTTTATTTTCTAAACAACAATTTTCCGCACCTCATTACATCACCGGAAGCAATTCTCCTTGCGCTTTTCCGCATCCGTGGTACAATTCAATCAGCATCCTTTTTCAAACCACCGTCCAGGGATACACCCGGGGCGGCTCTTTCCGGAAGGTCATCTGTTCCCCGGTGCGGGGGTGGGTAAATTCCACCATGTGCGACCACAGGGCGATTTCGCAGGGATCCTCCCGGGTGTCGTACTTCCGTTCCCCCACCAGGGGCATTCCCCGGCTGGCAAACTGGACCCGGATCTGGTGGGTCCTTCCCGTATGCAGCCGAATCCGCACCCGGCTGAGATCCTCAGTCCTGTTCAGCACCCGGAAGAAAAGCACCGCCTCCTGAATTCCCTTGCCCGGTTCCGGGGCTACATAGGTCATGCGTCTGGCCTTGTCCCGGCCCAGCAGATCCCGTAGCTGCCCTTCCTCCGCCTCGGGTACGCCGTGAACCACCGCCAGGTACTCCTTGCCGAATTCGCCCTCCCGGATCTGCCGGGACAGTTCCGAGGCGGCGGAAGCGGATCGCGCCAGCACCATCACACCGCCTACCACCCGGTCCAGCCGGTGAACCGTCCGCACGTCCGCCTCCGGGTCGCCCAGCTCCGCCCGAACCAGCTCCGGAACGCCTCCGGGCTCATCCGTGGACAACACCCGTGCTGGCTTGATGCAGACCACGATATCCTTATCCAAATAAAGAAGCTCCATGTCATCCCCCGTGACTGCATTTGTCCCATCGCAGGGTACAGGCTCTTTGGTTCACGGAACCATCCAGATACCGGGCCTGCTCCTCAATTCTCTGAAAACCCAGCTTCTCGTGGAGCTTCAAAGAGGGCATATTCCTTTTCGATACATGGGAATACACCGGCCCTTCCTGCTGCTCCAGCACCGCACCCAGCAGCAGGGACGCATATCCCCTTTTTCGCAGCCCCGGAGCGGTTTCCAATGCGCATAAGAGCATCCCGTCCCGGTAGGGCTCAAACCGAAGCGCGCTGACATAGCTTCCGTGCTCCTCCCAGACGGCATATACCGCCCCGGGGATTTTGAAGAAGAAATCACGCAGATACCGATAAAAATCCTCCTCCGACAGACGCAGGCCCGCCCCGGCGGGCTCCTGGCAGTAATCCAACTCCGCTTTTTCCTGATTTCCTTCAATATACACCTTCATCAGCTCCCCGAACCGCAATTCCCGGAGATTGTGGGCCAGAATCAGCATTGCGCGTCATCCCCTTTCGGATTTTATGTGAACAAGTCGGTTTATTCACCGGTTTATGCACACTTTCCACAGGTCTATCCACAACCTGTGGGGATTTCCACAGCCGCAAAACCGGCAATTTTCCTTCAATATCCTACAATTCGTTACTATTTGTCACTATTCTTTGAATAATTTGTGAATACCATTCCCGATATTCATTCACCAGGCCATGAATATGCCCCTACAGCGCCTCGCCCAGAATGGATTTGGTGGCGTAGGCATTCAGGCGCATGTCCGCCACATTTCCTGCCAGGAATTCATAGTAGGCCTGAGCGCCGATCATGGCACCGTTGTCCCCGCACAGCCGCAGCGGCGGCAGATACACCTGGGCTCCCAGCTCCCCGGCAGCCCTCAGAATATCCCCCCGGATTCGGGAATTGGCAGCTACGCCCCCTGCCACGGCCACCTTCCGGTAACCCGTCCGCTCCAGGCCCATCACCACCCGGGGCGTCAGAGTATCCGACACCGCGGCGGAAAAGCTGGCGCAGAGGCTGGGAATGTCCAGTTCCTCCCCCACCTGGTCGGCATGGTGAATCAGGTTCAGGCTGGCAGTTTTCAGCCCGGAGAAGCTCATGTTGAAGGGATTCTCCCCGGGCTTGCTCCTGGGCAGCTCATATTTCCGGTCGTCCCCGGCAGCTGCCATTTTGTCCAGGGCGGCACCGCCGGGATAGGGCATTCCCAGCACCCGGGCTACCTTGTCAAAGCACTCCCCAGCCGCGTCATCCAGGGTGGTGCCCAGAATTTCCATCCGGGTATAATCCTGCACATCCACCAGCATGGTGTGGCCCCCGGATACTACCAGGCACAAAAACGGCGGCTCCAGCTCCGGATAGGCAATGTAGTTTGCCGCAATGTGTCCGCGAATATGATGGACGGGAATCAGGGGCTTGCCCATGGCGAGAGCCGCTGCCTTGGCAAAATTCACCCCCACCAGCACCGCCCCGATGAGGCCCGGAGCATAGGTCACCGCAACTGCGTCCAGCTCCCCCCGGGTTAGACCCGCGTTCAGCAGCGCTTGATCCGCCAGGGCATAAATCGCCTCAATGTGCTTGCGGGAAGCAATCTCCGGCACCACGCCGCCGTAAATCCGGTGCAGCTCCACCTGAGAGGCGATGCAGTCCGTCAGCACCTGCCGTCCGTCCCGGACGATGGCCACGGCGGTTTCGTCACAGGAGGATTCCACAGCGAGAATATTCAAATTTCCCACTCCTTTCTCAGAATGAGGGCGTCCTCCCGGGGATCCCGGTAGTATCCCCGCCTCCGGCCGATTTCCACGAAGCCCAGCTTGGCATACAAGGCCCTTGCAGCCTCGTTGGAATCGCGGACCTCCAGCGTCAGGCACCGGCTTCCAAGGTCTTTCAGGGCAGCCACCAGCACGTTCACCAGCGCTTCCCCCACCCCCTGCCGCCGAAACTGAGGCGCTACGGCAAGGTTCATCATATCCGTTTCGTCCATCACCGTTTGGGAGCCCACATAGCCCGCAAGGCTTTCCCCTTCCATGGCCACCAGCCACAGAGATAAAGGATTCTCCAGCTCCCCGGCCACGCTCTTTTCGCTCCAGGGCATGGCAAAGCACAGCTTCTCCAGTTCCGCCACCCGGGAAACCTCCCGGGTGGTCATTTTCCTGATTTCCATCACTTTGCCTCGTACCAACTCTTTCCGAATTTGGCCTCGGCGGTGAGGGGCACCTGGAGCTTTGCCACATGCTCCATCTCCCGGCTCACCAGCTCCGCAACCTGAGGCGCGATCCCCTCGGGGCACTCCACGATCAGCTCGTCATGGACCTGCAGCAGCAGCTCTGCCTGCGGGAATTGTTTCTCCAGCGCTTCCTCCACCCGGATCATGGCCAGCTTGATGAGGTCGGCGGCGGTTCCCTGGATGGGAGAATTCAGTGCGATCCGCTCCGCTCCCTGGCGGATGTTGTAATTGCTGCTCTTTAACTCCGGGATATACCGCTTTCTCCCATAGAGGGTCTGGGTATACCCCTTCTCCCGGGCGTCATTCACCACCCGCTTCATATAGTCCCGGACGCCCCGGTAATTTGCCAGATAGTTTTCAATATACTGCTTGGCCTCATACCGGCTGACGCCGATATCCTCCGCCAGGGAGAATTCGCTGATGCCGTAGACGATGCCGAAATTCACCGCCTTGGCGTGGCGGCGCTGGAGGGGGGTAACCTGCTCCGGAGCAACGCCGAACACCTGGGCCGCGGTAGCGGTGTGGATGTCCTGTCCTTCGCAGAAGGAGCGCTGCATGGCCTCGTCCCCGGCAATATGGGCCAGCACCCGCAGCTCGATCTGGCTGTAGTCCGCGTCCACCAGCACGCACCCTTGCCGGGGCACAAACATCTTACGGATTTCCGCACCCAGGTCCGTGCGCACCGGAATATTCTGCAAATTGGGCTCCGTGGAGGACAGCCGCCCGGTGGCGGTCACCAGGTTCTGGAAGGTGGTGTGAATCCGCCCGTCCTCCCCAATCTCCTTAATTAAGCCGTCGGCATAGGTGGACTTCAGCTTGGTCAGCATCCGGTAGTCCATGATGGCAGGGATAATGGGATGATATCCCTTCAGCTTCTCCAGCACATCCGCATTGGTGGAATAGCCGGTCTTGGTCTTTTTCACCGGGGGCAGGCCCAGCTTGTCAAAGAGCAGCTCCCCCAGCTGTTTGGTAGAGTTGATGTTGAAGGGCTCTCCGGAATAGGAGTAGATCAGTGTCTCGCAGTCCTGAATCCGCTGCGCGAGCATCTTCCCGAACTGAACCAGCTGTTCCCGATCGATGGCCACCCCCCGCTTTTCCATCCGGTACAAAACCTGGCACAGCGGCAGCTCGATTTCCTCGTAAAGCCGCTCCATACCGTTTTCCCGGAGCTGCTTTTTCAGGATTTCTCTCAGATTCCACACCGCCTCCGCACAGGCAGCGGCGTCCCCATCCTCCACAGTGGCACCCAGGAAGGTGGTGGCCAGCTTGGAAACGGGATAATCCGACTGGGAAGGGTTCAGATCATAGGCCGCCAACGCCGTATCGAACACGCACTCCCCAGAGGGGATACCCATCTCATCCAGGCGGTGCAAAGCAGTCTTGCTGTCGTGCAGGATCAGCTCCTTCCCAGCGAAGGAAAGGCCCATCCCCGCCTCCATAGGAGTCAGCGCATACACGCCTTTCGGGCAGGCAATCCCCAGGCTGCCATCCCCGGCAATATAGAGTGCGTAAGTCTCCTGGTCCCCGGGAAACTCCTCCAGCCGGGGCAGCGCCTCCGGCGCGGTGTCGGCGGCAGCGGGGGCCTCCGCCTCCGCACCCCGCAGGCCGTACTTGTCAATCAGCCGGACAAATTCCAGCTTCTGAAACAGCTTGTAAAGCTCAGGACGGTTATACGGCTGCACAATGGCGTCCCGGGGCGTAAAGTCAATGGGTGCCTCCGGACGAATGGTGGCCAGCTCATAGGAAAGGTAGGCGCTCTCCTTCCCGCCCTCCAGTTTTTCCCGGAGCTTAGGCCGGATGGAGGCGTCCTGCAGATTGGCATACACCCCGTCCAGGCTTCCGAATTTCTGCAGCAGTTCCCCCGCGGTCTTGGGGCCCACCCCGGCCACGCCGGGGATGTTGTCGGAGGAATCTCCCATCAGGGCCTTCAGATCGATCAGCTTTTTCGGTTCGAAGCCGTATTCCTCCCGGAACCGTTCTTCATCATAGAGGGTCGCGTTGGTCTGGCCCGGCTTGGAAATCACCAGCTTTACATGGACATTCTCGTCAATCAGTTGCAGACTGTCCCGGTCTCCGGTGACGATGACGCACTCCCACCCTTGCTCGGAGCAGATTTTTCCCACGGTGCCGATCACATCGTCAGCCTCCCAGCCCTGGCATTCGTAGATGGGAATGTTCATGGCCCGGAGCACATCCTTCATAATGGGCATCTGCATGGCCAGCTCCTCGGGCATCCCCTTCCGGGTGGCCTTGTAGCCGTCGTAGCGCAGGTGCCGGAAGGTGGGCCCATGGAGGTCAAAGGCCACGCATACCGCCTCGGGCTGCTCCTCCTTCTCCATCCGCTCCAGAATGTTCAGAAAGCCGTAAATGGCGTGGGTGTACAGTCCCTCCCGGGTGGTCAGGGGCTTCACGCCGAAGAACGCCCGGTTGATGACGCTGTTTCCGTCTAAAATCAGAAGCTTCATACTCTTCTCCACTTGGCACCCTGGGGGGTGTCGATGATTTCAATTCCCCGGGCTTTCAGTTCCTCCCGAATTCGATCCGCCTCGGCAAAGTTTTTCTCCTTCTTGGCAGCCGTCCGGGCGGCAACCAGGGCATCAATCTCCGGGTCCGCGCTGGCGGCAGCCTCTTCCACTTCTTGGGCGCGCACTTTTTCCGCCGCGCTCAGCAGGTTCAGGGAAAGCACCCGGTCGAAATCCGCCAGTGCCGCCAGCTTGGTGGCATCGGAGCACTTGGCCTTCAGCACATCGTAGACCGCTGTCACTGCCAGAGAGGTATTCAGGTCACCGTTCAGGGCCCCAACGAACCGCTCCTTCAGCTTCTCCAGAGCTTGGGCATCCACCTCTCCCTCCGGCTTCAGAGCGGCGATCTTGGCAATAAGCTTCTGGTAGGCCAGGGCTGCGTTATCCAGATTCTCCCAGCTGAACACCAGATTCCTCCGGTAATGGCTCTGCAGGCAGAAAAGGCGGTAAGCCATAGGATCATAGCCCTTGCTTTCCAGCAGGGAAACCGTCAGAAACTCCCCTTTGGACTTGCTCATCTTGCCGGTATCCGTGTTCAAATGGTGGACATGGAACCAGTAATTGCACCACTTGTGCCCCAGATAGCTTTCGGACTGGGCAATTTCATTGGTGTGGTGGGGGAAGGCGTTGTCGATGCCGCCGGCGTGGATGTCCAGATTTTCGCCCAGGTACTTCATGGAGATGCCGGAGCACTCGATGTGCCAGCCGGGATAGCCCACGCCCCAGGGGGAGTCCCATTTCAGGGCCTGGTCCTCGAATTTGGACTTGGTAAACCAGAGCACGAAGTCGTTCTTGTTGCGCTTGTTGGGGTCCTCCTCCACGCCCTCCCGGACGCCCACGGCCAGATCCTCCTGGTCATGGTCATTGAAGACATAGTATTTGTCCAGCTTGGAGGTGTCGAAGTATACATTTCCCCCGGCCACATAGGCAAAGCCCTTGTCCAGAAGCCCGGAGACAATTTTGATAAATTCATCGATGCACCCCGTGGCGGGCTGCACCACGTCAGGGCGCTTGATGTTCAGCTTGTCGCAGTCGGCGAAAAAGGCATCCGTATAGAACTTAGCAATTTCCATCACGGACTTGTTCTCCCGCTTGGCGCCTTTCAGCATCTTGTCTTCGCCGGTGTCGGCATCGGAGGCCAGATGGCCCACATCCGTAATATTCATCACCCGTTTGACGTTGTAGCCCAGATAACGCAGGGATTTTTCCAGCACATCCTCCATGATGTAGGTGCGCAGATTGCCGATATGGGCATAGTGGTACACCGTGGGACCGCAGGTGTACATCTTCACCTCATCCGGAGAATTTGGGGTAAACAGTTCTTTTTTGTGGGACAGAGAATTGTAAAGATACATGGTTGATTCCTCCAATCGGAATGGATCGCGGCGAATATTCTGCAAGAAAAAAGCCTCCTGTACCCAACGTACAAGAGGCGGTTTTGGCCGCGGTTCCACTCTCATTTTTCGCTTTTGTTCACTTTTTTCCCACTCCCGGACGCACCTTCCTCCGCCGATCATCCGCCCGGGCTCCCAGCCAACGGCCCGTGCTCTCTGAGGAATCGAATCGGAGTACTCTTTCCGTTCATCGCAGGTTTCTGTTCTTCGGTATTTTACCATTATTCCCAGAGCTTTGTCAAGCATTCCCGGGAGAATCCCGTATTTTTTTCCAGACACATCCATCCCGGGAAAAATTTACATAATTTCCGATTATTAAGAAATTCTTACACTATTGACAATTCGCCCTTTTTCCCGTTATAATAGCCATGTGAAATATGATGAAAGGGAGGTAACGTTATGAATCGCTCCTTCTATAATCACACCCACACGGGACTTCGCCGGATGCTCTGTGTCATCCTGACTGTCCTGCTTCTGACCACCGTTATTTCCGGCTGCGGCAAAAAGCCGGAGGAAACCCAGCCCAGCACCGACAGTATGCTGAATCTGGGCAACGACACCACTCCCTCCACCGATACCACCCCTCCCTCGGATCCCTCCACGGATCCCACCTCTGAGACCATCGATCCCGAGCTGCTGAACATCCGCAGCGCCCCCAGCATGGACAGCAGTGTCATCGGACATTTGCAGCCCGGCACGAAGATTGATATTCTTCGGGAGGAAACCTCTGAGAATCTGCGCTGGGCGCTGATCCGTGAAGGCTGGATTTGCATCGAGTATCTGGAGCAGTATCAGGGCCCCGACGGCATCATCCTCGGCGGCGACGGAGAGACCACCGCCCCCACCGAAACCAAGCCTCAGGAAACCACCAAGCCTACCACCGGCAATACCGGGAGTACCGGGAACACCGGCAGCACCGGCAATACCGGAAATGCCGGAACCAATACCGGCACCGGAACCACCACCAACACTCCCGCCGTTGTCACCGCCACGGAGCTGAACATCCGTAAGGACGCAGATATTAACAGCGATGGTGTGGGACAGTACAAGTACGGCGACCGGATCACCATTCTGGAGACCAAGAATGGCTGGGGCCGTACCGACAAGGGCTGGGTCTACATGGACTATGTTTACAAGGACGGCACCACCGGAAAGAGCCCCTGCAAGGGTGTGGTCACCACCAACGGTCTGAACATCCGCAGCGGCCCGGGCACCAAGTATGACGCCGTCGGTTCTCTGAACACCGGTGCCCGTGTCAACGTTCTGGAGCGGATTCAGATCGGTGACAGCTGGTGGGGCTGCATTGACAAGGGCTGGATCTCCCTGGGCTATGTCTATGTGGACGGCACCGAGGGCGACGGCGCGGGCTATGGCACCGTTACCGGTGACGCGGTGAATGTCCGCAGCGGCCCGGGCACCGGCTTTGATGTGGTCGGCGGTCTGAATGCCGGTGATGATGTGGATATTCTCTTCCAAATCGAAATCGGCGATACGGCCTGGGGCTGCATCGGCGTGAGCAAGTGGGTCTGCATGGATTATGTAGGCATGGGCTAACCAATTCTTTCCCCGGGGCTTCCGCTTGGAAGCCCCGGATTTTCTGCTCAGGAGGAAATGATGCTGAATTCAGAAGGTTTTGATTTGTGGGCCGGCGGCTATGACCGCAGTGTTCAGGTATCCGATGAACAAAGCAGCTATCCCTTTGCGGGATACAAACGCGTTCTCGGGACAATTTACACCGCTCTTCGGGAAATGGGCGTCCAGTGTGTGTTGGATATCGGCTTCGGTACCGGAATCCTGGCTGGACGGCTGTACCGTGACGGCTGCCGCATCACCGGAATTGATTTCTCCGAAAGGATGATTCAAATCGCCCGGGAGAAAATGCCGGACGCAGTCCTGATTCAGCACGATTTCTCCACCGGGCTTCCCCACCAACTGCAAGGCGAAATCTTCGATGCCATTATCTGCACCTACGCCATCCACCATCTTCCGGACCCGCAGAAAGCACCCTTCCTCGCGCAGCTGCAGGAACACCTGGCTCCCGGCGGCAGAATCTTCCCCGGAGATGTGGCGTTCCCGTCCCGAAGTGATTTAAATGCCTGTCGAAAAACAAGCGGCAGCGAGTGGGACGACGAAGAATTCTACCTTGTGGCCGATGAAATCCTCCCCCTGTTCCCCGGCGCCCGCTTCGAGCCCATCTCCTTTTGTTCCGGCATCCTGACCCTTCCCCGCCCCTGACCTTTATTTACCACGCTCTTCTGATGCATGACGTTTTTCTTCCCCGCCTAACCCTGATCTTCGACCGAAATCCATCATAAGCCCATCCTCCATCCTCCCCAGCGCGACAAAGTGTTGTTTACAACAATTGTTCCAAGTTTCCTGTCATTCCGAGCCAGTGCGCAGGCCTTCCGTGGGAATCCCCCGGTTAGAGGGAGAACGTAACGGAAAGCGTCCTAAAACGTTTGGGAATTGCACCACAGGCATTCCCTTCGGTCACCACATCACTTAAGCGGCCTGGTTCGCAATCATCATGTGTAAACACACCACGATAAACGAAAAATGTTGTCATCCCGAGCGAGCGAAGCGAGCCGAGGGATCTTGGCACTGAATTGACTGCAAATGGTAACGAAATGCGTAGATCCTTCGACTCGGCGACCCTCGCTCAGGATGACACACGATTTGAGTTTTTCATAGCAATGACAGCATTTTTTTGGCACGCGAAACAGCAATTGTGGTTATCCCTTTTAGTAAGCACAATGGCAATAACATCAGAAAAGCCATGTCATCCTGAGCGGAGCGAAGCGTAGTCGAAGGGTCTTGGCACCTAATTTACCTGAAAACGAAACGAAATGCGTAGATTCTTCGACTTCGCTGCGTCATTTCTATGGTCGGATTGCCACCGGCAATCCTGATTATAGAAATTCGCTGACGCTATGCTCAGAATGACATAGTTTTAGCTTTGTGCGTTTATATGACTTGCTTACGAAAAGGGATAGCCACAACAGCAATTGTTTTATCTGCTTTGAATCACACGTTTACATCCCCCGGCAGCCGTATGGACTGCGTCCAACGCCCCATCCCAAAAACCATCCCGGGTGCACCTTTCTCCGCCTATACAGCCCAGCACCATTGTATCAAACCAATTTCAAAAGCACTCCCTCGCTTTTTATCTCTTGACTTCTCCCACCTTATCGTCTAAAATATCCCTTGTCCAAATATCGTGCCCCCATCCGGGCTTAGCGAAGTTTGGTATCGCGCTTGGTTTGGGAGCTGGAGCACCAAATCAGCGGCAAAATCACCCCAACTCGAAAACCCGTTGCGGCGCTGGCACTTTTTCTTCTTGACTTCTCCCCTGCTCTGGTCTAAAATAGCCTTTGACCACATGTTTGACCACTTCGGGAAGATTCCCTCAATTTCATATCCGGGTGTGGCCCAGTTGGTAGGGCGCCTGGTTTGGGACCAGGATGCCGCGAGTTCAAGTCTCGCCACTCGGACCAAAACCGCCAGTTTTCGGTAAGAAAACTGGCGGTTTTGACATTTTGGAAAGGCTTTTCTTTGTTTATAGCGGTGCAGATTCTGACATATCATTCTGCTCCCAAAAGCGATTTGCAATATGAGATTTCATGGTCTGTAAATAGCTCTTTGTACTCC
>JBJEYY010000150.1:0-1916 GCA_051887095.1 Faecousia sp.
CCTCTAACCGGGGGATTGCCACACCAGCGTGCGCGCTGGTTCGCAATGACAGCATTATTTTTCAAACAACAATTTTTCGCTCTGCCGGTTTTGACGGATTTCTTTGGATGGAAAGTGTTGGCAATTTTGATGTAGTTTTGATGCACTTTTGAGAATAGTTCTGATGCACCCTTTCCCTATAATGTGGCCATACCACATAGGGAAAGGGTGTTTTTCATGAAGGAACGAAAATTTGAAGCCGAAAGAACGAGACGCCCAAGGCGTGCCAGGCGGAGAAAGCCTCTCTGGCCGCTGTACGCGCTGAATGTGCTGCTGCTGATTTTCGCCGCGGCCCAGGTGACCAGGGCTGCCAGAATGGAGGAGCCCGAACCCCAGCCGGCCATCGAGCAGTTCCGGGAGGATACCCAGGCCCCGGTGATTCTGGGAACCGGGGATCTGACGGTTCGCGTGGGGGACACGGCGGCCTATTTCCGGGGTGTCAGCGTTCAGGATGACCGGGACGGAAATCCCGGGCTGGAGGTGGACAGCACCCGGGTGGATCTGAGCGCCCCGGGAGAATACCCGCTGTATTATACCGCCCGGGACGCGGCGGGGAATGTGACCACCCTGGAGGTTCGGGTGAAGGTGCTTCCCCAGGATGCGGCGGAGGACGAGGAGATTGACCGGACGGTGGAGCGGATTCTGGGGGAGATTCTGTCCCCGGATATGACGCAGCGGCAGCAGGTGGAAGCCATCTACGCCTGGGCCAAGGAGCAGATTCACTACGGCGGCCATACCTCCCGGGTGGACTACCGTCAGGCGGGGTATGAGACCATCACTGCCGGGGAGGGGGACTGCTATGGGTATTTTGCCGCCACCAAGCTGATGTTTGAGCATTTGGAGATTCCCAACGTGGATGTGCGCAAGGAAAAACAGGATGCCAGCGACAGTGAGCATTTCTGGAGCCTGGTCAGTGTGGACGGAGGGATGACCTATTACCATTTCGATGCCACCCCCCGGGTGGGCCAGACCGAAGAGCTGTGTCTGGTGACGGACCTGTTTTTGGATTCCTTTGACACCTTCCACAACGGCTGCCACAACCGGGATAAATCCCTCTATCCCGCCACACCGGAGGGATGGGCATGAGCGCGAAGGTATTGGGGGTAATCGGCGGATTGGGGCCTATGGCTACCGCCCTGTTTCAGGAACAGGTGGTGAAGATGACCGAGGCTCCCACGGAGCAGGACCATGTGAATATGATCGTCTACAACTTTCCCTCCATCCCCGATCGGACGGGGTACATCCTGGGGAGCAATCTGAAAAGCCCTGTGCCAGGGCTTTTGTGGGCAGGACGGGCGCTGGCCCGGCAGCGGGCGGCCTGCATTGCCATTCCCTGCGTGACGGCCCACTGCTTTTATGAGGAGCTGGAGGAGAGCATCGGCGTTCCCATCCTCCACGCGGTGAAGGATACGGCCAGGTATCTGCGGGAGCGGGGCGTTGCCGCCGCGGGGGTCATGGCCACGGAGGGCACGGTATTCTCCGGGATCTTCTCCCGGGCCCTGATGGCGGAGGGAATCCGTCCGGTGCTGCCGGGGAAAAACGCTCAGGAGCACGTAACCCACCTGATCTACCGCAATATCAAGGCGGGGAAGGCCCCGGAAATGGACCGGTTTTACACTGTGGACGAAGAGCTTCGCCGCAGCGGTGCGGAGGTGGTGATTCTGGGCTGCACGGAGCTGTCGCTGATCCGGCAGCGGGAGGAAATCGGCAAGGGGTTCCTGGATGTGACCCAGGTGCTGGCCAGAGAATCCATCCTCCGCTGCGGCAAGAAGGTCAGGCAGGAGTACGCGGAGTTGATTACATGAGGCTTCGGCGAAGGAGAATAAATTGTTGTTTACACTACACGTTTCAAATTTCCTGTCATTGCGAACCAGTCC
>JBJEYY010000151.1:0-1908 GCA_051887095.1 Faecousia sp.
ACCAGTATGTGGTGAAGGTGATCCATATGGCGCTGGACGGCGAGATTGACGCCACCGTCACCAACGCCCTGAGCAAGGAGGCCATCAACATGGCCGGCCATCACTACTCCGGCCATACCGAGATCTACGCGGATGAAACCAAGACCTCCAAGTACACCATGATGCTGGCCCATGAGGACCTGCGGGTTGTCCACGTTTCTACCCATGTTTCCCTGCGGGAGGCTTGCGACCGGGTCAAGAAGGACCGAGTGCTGGACTGCATCCGCATTGCCAATGCCGGGTGCAAGGCCATCGGCATCGCCAATCCCAAGGTCGGCGTGGCCGGATTGAACCCCCACTGCGGCGAGAACGGCATGTTCGGCACCGAGGAGATCGAGGAAATTCAGCCCGCCATCGACGCGGCCCTGGCAGAGGGCATCAACATCCCCGAGAAGAAGCCCACGCCCCCGGATACCGTATTCAGCAAGGCCCTGGGCGGCTGGTATGATATCGTTGTGGTGATGTACCATGACCAGGGACATATCCCCCTGAAGGTCAAGGGCTTCGTGTACAACAAGGAGGAAAAGCACTGGGAGGCGGTTGCCGGTGTCAATGTGACCCTGGGCCTGCCCATCATCCGCGCTTCCGTTGACCACGGCACCGGCTTCGGCCACGCGGGCAGCGGTCACGCCAATGCCCTGAGCCTGGTCAACGCCATGGACTACGCCATTAAGCTGGCAATCAATAAAGAGTAAGGAGGCGAACCCATGAAGTATCCCAAGCTGCAGGAGCTGCTGCCTGACGGCCAGATTTATGAAAACACCCATATGAACACCCTGGAGGCCTTCCTGCCCACCGGGGGCTTCGATACGGCCCATGGCCCGGGCCTTCTGGAGGCGGAAAACGGCGACCTGATCTGCGTGTGGTTTGCCGGAAGCTTTGAAGGCAACGCGGATATTCATATCGTTTCCTCCCGTCTGCCCAAGGGTTCCGACCGCTGGGAGCAGGTGGTGGATGTTTCCAATGACCCCCACCGCAGCGAGCAGAACCCCAGCCTGTTCCAGCATCCCAACGGGGAGATCTGGGCCCTGTATACCGCCCAGCTGGACCGGGTGGAGGGAAAGGATAACATGCAGTTTACTTCCATCGTCCGCCGTCAGACCACCCACGACTTTGGCCGCACCTGGGAGGAGCCGGTGGTGCTCTTCCCGGAGGAGGGGACCTTCTGCCGTCAGCCCATTCAGATTCTGTCCAACGGACGCTGGATCATGGGCAACTGGATCTGCTCCGACAGCGCCGACGGCCTGGCGGGGGATCCCACGGCCTTCCGGATTTCCGATGATGATGGAAAAACCTGGCGCAGGGTCGATATGCCCAGGAGCAACGGCCGGGTTCATGCCAATGTGGTGGAGCTGGAGAACGGAAACATGGTGGCCTTCATGCGCAGCCGGGCGGCGGACAATATCTACATCAGTCATTCGGGTGACTACGGCGATACCTGGACCGAGCCCAAGCCCACGGTGCTTCCCAACAACAATTCCAGCATCAGCGCGGTGAAGCTGCAAAGCGGCCGCATTGCCATCGCCTATAACCCCACCCACGCCCCCAACGCCGACCCCAATGGCTGCGCCTGGCCCGGGCTGCGCTGCCCGGTGGCGGTGGCCCTGTCCGAGGACGGCGGCGAAACCTGGCCCATGATCCGTCATATGGAGCTGGGCGAAGGCTTTGTGGGAAGCGAAAACAGCACCAACAATCTGACCTATGAGTATCCCTATATCATGCAGTCCCGGGACGGAAGACTGCACCTGGCCTACGCCTATCGGAACCGGAAGGGTGTGAAGTGGATGTCCTTCACGGAGGCGGATGTCATGGGGGCCAAGCGGGAGAAAAACGGACGCTACAATCCCACTTCCGCCCAGATCAGCTGAT
>JBJEYY010000152.1:0-1900 GCA_051887095.1 Faecousia sp.
TTCCCTGTTTCCGTTTCCCCTGGGCTGAGGCTGCACTTTGACAAAGAAAGCCCGGCGGGAGGCCTCCGGCGCAGCATAAGGCAGACGGATACATTCCTGTCTGTGCCGAGCCATACGGCTGGTGCGCCATAACCCTGTTGCAAGTCCGCAGGACGGGACCCCTACTTAAACAGGCGAGCGATCAGAACCAGGCCGCAAAACAAGAGTGGCAGCTTGTGGGCGACGACGCATGGGCAGGGTTAAAGATACTCGCGCATTGAACGCCCGCAAAGCATTGTGCGCCGCACCCATCAGCATGGGCCGGGGTGAAACTCCCGTGGAGCTGTGACCAAAGAAAATGCCTTTGGCGCGCCAGCAGCCGTCCGATCAGCCTCTTTTGTTTTTGGATAAATCAAAGTTTTTTCTGTTTACGGATAAATCGTAAACTTTTCAATTAGCAGCAGACAAACACGGAACAGCGCGGTAAAATGATGGTGGAAGTTCTTATACCTACACCCATTCGTGCTGTTCCTTTCGTATTGAAAGGGGGTTCTCATGTCTCAAACATGGAACGGCACGAAGAAGGAAACCCCTGAACGGAGAACATATACGGTTGACGATATTGCTCAAATCCTGGGCATCGGAAGGACCTCCGCATATATTCTCGTAAAAGAGGGGCACTTCAAAATCGTGCGAATTGGTAACGCCATACGAATTTCTAAGCGGTCATTTGACGAGTGGCTTGATTCACTCGATCTGTGATCTTAGAAAGGAAGTATCGATATGGCATCTATTATCAAACGCAAAAAGAATTATTCTATCGTGTACAACTACACGGACGAGAACGGTGAGATAAAACAAAAGTGGGAAACCCGCACCTCTTACCAGGACGCCTTGAAGCGCAAGGCGGAGGTGGAGAACCAGCAGCACACGGGGACCTTTCTTCCGCCCAGCAATCAGACCATCTCGGAGTTCCTGTTGGACTTCGTCTCCCTTTACGGGGAAAAACGGTGGGGTGTGTCCATGTACGACAGCCAAAATTCTCTGATTGCCAACTACATCAACCCCATCATCGGGGATATGAAGGTACAGGACGTGACGCCCCGCATGGTAGACAAGTACATTCAGACCTTGCAGAAAACTCCGTCTGTGTCCACCAAAACCCACAAGGCAAAGACGGTCTATGTCAGCGACAAGACGATTGAGAAGATCATCAAGCTCCTGCGCTGCGCATTCAAGCAGGCGGTCCGCTGGGAGATCATTGGCAGAAATCCTTTTGACAATGTGATCCTTCCCAAGACGGAGTACAAGAAGCGGGATATCTGGGACGCGGAAATGATCCGCACCGCCCTGGATCAGTGTACGGACAGCAAGCTCTATGTGGCAATGAACCTTTCCTTTGCCTGCTCCCTGCGTATGGGTGAAATCCTGGGCCTGACCTGGGACAACGTCCATATCTCCGATGAAGATATTGCGGCGGATAACGCCTATGTCTACATCGACAAGGAGCTGACGCGGGCATCCAAACGGGCAATCGAGACCCTGGGTGAGAAGGATATCTATTATATCTTCACCCCGCTCATGCCGAACACCAGTACAAGGCTGATCCTGAAAAAGCCCAAGACCGACTCCAGTATCCGTAAGGTGTGGCTGCCGAAAACCCTTGCCTACATTTTGCGGGAGTGGAAGAAAGCTCAGGACGAGCTGCGGGACTTTCTGGGGGACGAGTACCAGGACTTCAATCTGGTGGTGTCGCTGCCCAATGGCCGTCCCTGTGAGGACCGTATCATTCTGAAAGAGTTTTCCAAGCTCCGCGAAGAAGCAGGGCTGCCCAGAGTGGTCTTTCATTCCCTCCGCCATTCCAGTACCACCTACAAGCTGAAACTGAACCACGGCGATCTGAAGGCCACTCAAGGCGACA
>JBJEYY010000153.1:0-1885 GCA_051887095.1 Faecousia sp.
ATGGCAGGATGAATCTCATTCTACTGGGCGCGCCCGGCGCCGGAAAGGGGACTCAAGCGGAGCTGCTTGTGAAAAAGCTCTCCATCCCCGCCATTTCTACCGGGAATATGCTCCGCGAGGCCATGGCAAATGGTACCGAGCTGGGCAAGAAAGCAAAGAAATACATGGACGATGGCCTTCTGGTCCCCGACGAGCTGATCCTCGGCATCGTGGCGGACCGGGTGGCGCAGCCCGACTGCCAAAATGGCTTCATCCTGGACGGGGTGCCCCGCACCCTGGCCCAGGCGGAGGCTCTGGAAAAAATGGGCATTCGCATCGACCATGTGGTTTCCATTGAGGTGGACGATGGGGAAATTGAGGGCCGGATGACCGGCCGTCGGGTCTGCGCCAAGTGCGGGGCCAGCTACCACATCACCGCCAATCCTCCCAAGACGGAGGGGCTGTGCGATCTGTGCGGCGGAGAGCTGATCTGCCGCAAGGACGACACGCCGGAGACGGTGCGCAAGCGCCTGCAGGTCTACCACTCCACCACCGAGGTCCTGAAGGACTTCTACGGGAAGCTGGGAAGACTCCGCCTGATTGACGGCAGCCAGTCCATCGAGGGAGCCAATGCCGATATCCTCAAGGCAATAGGGGCAAAGGTATGATCGCAATCAAAAATGAACGCGAACTGGAGTCCATGCGTCTAGCCTGCAAAATTACCGCGGCAGCCCGTGCTCTGGCAGGGGAAATGGTAAGGCCCGGCGTATCGACGAAGGCAATTGACAGGGCCGTACACGATTATATCGTGGCTCAGGGCGCGAAACCGTCGTTCCTGAACTATAACGGCTACCCTGGCAGCGCGTGCATCAGTGTGAACAGCACCGTGATCCACGGAATTCCGGGTGGTTACATCCTGAAGGAAGGGGACATCGTGTCTGTGGACGTGGGCGCGTACTATCAGGGCTTTCATGGCGACTGCGCCGCAACCTTTGCCTGTGGTGCCATCAGCACCGAAGCACAGCGGCTTATCGATGTGACCAAGCAGAGCTTTTTTGAAGGCATCCGCTTCGCCACCCGGGGCCACCGTGTGCAAGATATCTCCCACGCCATTCAAGAGTATGTGGAGTCTAACGGTTTTTCAGTTGTCCGTTCCTTCGTGGGTCACGGCGTAGGGCGGCAGCTGCATGAGGAGCCGGAGGTGCCCAATTTCGGTGCTCCCGGTCGGGGCCCCAGGTTGGTGCCTGGTATGACCATCGCGGTGGAGCCTATGGTGAACGCGGGCGGCTATGATGTCCGGGTTCTGAAAGACGGCTGGACCACGGTGACTGCCGACGGTTCCCTCTCGGCCCACTACGAAAATACTGTACTCATCACCGACGGCGAGCCGGAAATACTCACCGTCACCGAAGGACTGTAAGCTATGGACCCAGCAATAGAAGACTTATTGGTTTCTGATGTGGTCGTATCCACAGCGGGACGGGACTGCGGGAGCCTCTTCTATGTCGTCGGCATCGAGGAAGAGTATCTCCTCCTGTCCGACGGACGGGGCCGCACGCTGGAAAAGCCCAAGCGGAAAAAGCGCAAGCATACAAAACCAGTCCTTCGCTCTGAGACCAGAGTTGCCGCCAAGCTTCGATGCGGCGACAAAGTGCTCAACAGCGAATTACGAAGAGACCTGGCTTTCCTGAGCCGGGAGTTGCAAGCGAATAACCTAGGAGGTTTCTAACTTGGCTAAGGACGACGTAATCGAGATTGAGGGCATCGTAACCGATGCGCTGCCGAATGCTATGTTCAAGGTTGACATCGGCAACGGACACACCATTCTGGCACACATTTCCGGCAAGCTCAGAATGAACTTCATTAAGATCTTGCCCGGTGACAAAGTAACCGTTCAAATGTCTCC
>JBJEYY010000154.1:0-1877 GCA_051887095.1 Faecousia sp.
ATGTGAACTGCGCCGAACGCAAAGAGGAAATCCCGGTTGCCTTCGTGGATTTGGAGCGGTATGCCTTTGTCACCGCAGACGAATACCTCTCCGGCAATGTGCGCCGGAAGCTGCGGATGGTGAAGGCTCTGTGCGAGGTGCTGCCTGAAGAAAAAGCGGTTTTGCTTCAGCGAAATGTTGCAGCTTTGGAAGCCGTGCAGCCGGTGGATCTGACTGCCGGTGAGATCGGCGTCCGCATTGGCGTCAACTGGGTGCCGAAAGAAATCTACGAGCAATTCCTGTATGAGGTCATCGGCACCAGCGCCTACGCCCGGGACAAAATCCATGTGCTATATTCGCCCCATTCCGGTGAGTGGAATGTGACCAACAAGTCTTTTGACGGCAGCAACATCAAGGCGGTCACCACCTACGGCACCAAGCGGATCAACGCCTACCACATCTTTGAGCAGACCCTGAATCAGAAGGATGTCCGCATTTATGATACCAAGATCGATGCCAACGGCAACGAAGTCCGGGTGCTGAACAAGAAGGAAACCGCCATTGCCCAGGACCGGCAGGAGTTGATTAAAGCCAAGTTCGCGGAATGGGTTTGGAGGGACATTGACCGCCGGGAGCGGCTGTGCAGCATTTACAACGAAACCTTCAATGCCATCCGTCCCCGGGAATACGACGGTCAGCACATCCGATTCTCCGGCATGAACCCGGAAATCACTCTCCGAAAGCACCAGATCAATGCCATTGCCCATATCATGTACGGCGGAAATACATTGCTTGCCCACGAAGTGGGGGCTGGGAAGACCTTCGAGATTGTTGCGGCGGCGATGGAGAGTAAGCGGCTGGGGCTGTGCACCAAGTCCCTGATTGTGGTGCCCAACCACATCACAGAGCAGTGGGCGGCGGAATGGCTCCAGTTGTATCCTTCTGCCAATATTCTGGTTGCCATCAAAAAGGATTTTGAAACCAAGAACCGCAAGAAGTTCTGCGCCCGGATTGCCACCGGCGATTATGATGCTATCATCATTGGTCACAGTCAGTTTGAGAAGATTCCCATGTCCCGTGAGCGGCAGGAGATCATTCTGCGGCGGCAGATCGACAGCATCCTGGATGGCATCCGGGAAGCCAGACGGAACCATGCGGAGAATTATTCCATTAAACAGATGGAGCGCACCCGAAAATCCCTGGAAAATCGGCTGGCAAAACTGAACGACCAGAGCCGCAAGGACGACCTTGTGACCTTTGAGGAATTGGGGGTTGACCGGGTATTCGTGGACGAGAGCCATTATTTCAAGAACCTCTTTCTGGCGACCAAAATGCGGAATGTGGGCGGTATCGCCCAGACAGAAGCGCAAAAGTCCTCGGATTTGTTTATGAAGTGCCAGTATCTGGACGAGATCACTGGCAATCGCGGTGTGATTTTCGCCACTGGCACCCCCATCTCGAATAGTATGGTCGAGCTTTACACCATCCAGCGATATTTGCAGTACAGCACTCTGGAAGAAATGGGACTGCTGAACTTCGATGACTGGGCGGCAAACTACGGGGAGACTGTCACCGCCATTGAGCTGTCCCCGGAGGGCAGCGGCTACCGCAGCAAGACCCGGTTCGCCAAGTTCTACAATCTGCCGGAGCTGATGTCCACCTTCAAGATGGTTGCGGATATCCAGACAGCGGTTATGCTCATGCTCCCGGTCCCCAAAGCCAATTTCCACACGGAGGTTATCAAGCCCTCACCCATGCAGGAGGACATGATCAAGTCCCTTGCTGACCGGGCAGAGGAAATCCGTGCCGGTCATGTCGATCCCAGTGTTGATAATATGCTGAAGATCACCAACGACGGCAGAAAGCTGGCGCTGGATATGCGTCTGGTCAACCCGTTG
>JBJEYY010000155.1:0-1874 GCA_051887095.1 Faecousia sp.
CCCCTCTAACCGGGGGATTGCCACACCAGTCTGCGGACTGGTTCGCAATGACAGATAATTTGTTTCTTCCTGCCGGCCCTACTGAAAAAAGCGCCGCGGGGAAGGGGCTCCTTCTCCGCGGCGCGAAATATCGTATGATGTCAGATTCCAGCCAATTCCTTCAGCTTCGGAGCCAGGTCGGTCTGCTCCCAGGGCCTGCCCTCCACGCCAAAGTGGCCATGGGCGGCGGTGTCACCGTAGATGGGACAGCGCAGGTCCAGCTTGCGAATGATCCCGGCGGGGGTCATATCGCAGCACTGCCGCAAGATTTCCATCATCCGTCCGTCGGAAATCACGCCCGTGCCGAAGCTGTCCACCCGGAGGGAAACCGGCTCCGCCACGCCGATGGCATAGGCCAGCTGCACCTGTACCCGGCTGGCCAGGCCCGCCGCCACCAGATTCTTGGCCATGTACCGGGCCATGTAGGCCGCGCTCCGGTCCACCTTGGTGGGGTCCTTCCCGGAGAAGGCTCCGCCGCCGTGGGAGAAGTAACCGCCGTAGGTATCCACAATGATCTTCCGTCCGGTAAGGCCCGTGTCGCCGTTGGGTCCGCCGATGACGAAGCTGCCGGTGGGATTGATGTGGATATGCTTCACACGGTCAATGGAGAAGCCGTACCGCTCCAGCACCGGGGCGATGACCCCCTGCCGGATGTAACGCCGCAGCTCCTCAATCTCAAAATCCGCACTGTGCATAATGGAAACCACCACGGTATCCACTCCCAGCACATTGCCGCTTTCGTCATAGGCCACGGTCACCTGGGTCTTTCCGTCGGGCCGCAGCAGATCCGTGGAACGGACGCACTCCGTCAGACGGCCGCACAGCGCCCGGGCCAGGGCCACGGGCAGGGGCATCAGCTCCGGGGTCTGGGTGCAGGCCCCGCCGAACATCATGCCCTGATCCCCGGCGCCGCCCACGGCATCATTGGTGCCCAGGGCGATGTCCGCGGACTGGGTATGAATCCGGCACTGGATTTCCACACTGTCCGCGTCGAAGCCATCGCCGGGGTACACATAGCCGATCCCCCGGATGGTCTCCCGGGCCACGGCGGCGTAGTCCACCTGGGCCTTGGTGGTGATTTCTCCGCAGATCAGGCAAAAGTTGGTGGTGACCATGGTTTCGCAGGCCACCCGGGAGCCGGGGTCCTGGGCAAGACAGGCATCCAGGATGGCGTCAGAGATGGCATCCGCTACCTTGTCCGGATGGCCGCAGGTAACACATTCCGAGGTAAAAAGTCTTTCTTCCATTTTTCTGTTTCCTTTCGATTCTGTTTTTTGGGAATGTGCCTATCGGTTTCCCCCGGGAGAACGATAAATTGTTGTTTACAATACTCGTTTCAAATTTCCTATCATTCCGAGCCAGTGCGCACACTGGTGTGGCAATCCCCCGGTTAAACGGGGAAACGGAACGAAAACCGCCCTAAAACCTTGGGGGATTGCCACGCCAGTTTGCGAACTGGCTCGCAATGACAGTGTTTATTCGTCACGCTAAACAACAATTTTTCTATCTGTCTGGGAATGCCTACAGGCAAGGTTGGGAAAACCCAACCGGGAGCCTTGGAAAGCCCCCAACAAAAAACCGCACACCGAAGATTCGATGTGCGTGAATCGAATCCTCATCTGTCGTTGCCGCCGGATTTGGCACCTTGAATAAACAGGTTGCCGGGTTTCATCGGGCCGTCCCCTCCACCACTCTTGATAAGGCTTGTATGCAGTTCCCATACATTATACGGTTTTTTCCCAATTTGTCAAGCATCCTCCCAAGCTTCCCGAAGATTTTTTTCTGTGATGTAAATAGATGTGACCCATCTACAAGAAGAAAATTTACGATGTGGC